>JBCCRG010000001.1:0-31365 GCA_039208155.1 Bacteroidota bacterium
CCGGATGCCGAGCGCGCTCACCTCGCAGACCTGGCGCAGACGGCCCGGGGTGTCGTGGATGACCTGCGCGATGCCATCTGGATCGTGGACGCCGGGCACGACAGCCTGCCTGCGCTCGTGGCCCGGCTCGAGCAATGCACCGAGTCGATGCTGCGTGGGCGGCGCTACGCGTTCCGCTGCCCCGATGCGCTGCCGCCCGTAGCGCTCGGGATGGAGGCGCGAAGGCATCTCTATCTGCTGTTCAGGGAGGCACTCCATAATGCGGTCCGCCATGGGGACCCCAAGTATGTCGAGGTCGTCGTGCGGTATGTGTCGGGTCGGTTCCACCTGAGTATTGTGGATGACGGGGGGGGCTTCGAACTCGCAACGGCGCAGCGCGGCCGAGGGCTCACGACCATGCAGACACGCGCCGAAGCACTCCGAGGTACGCTCGACATCGATAGCACGGTGGGGGGCGGAACGACCATCTCGCTCCAGCTACCTATGGGCTAGAAGAAGGTCGTTACTTCAAGTTTGAGGGGGCATTCGTGTGGGAGAGGGGCACACACCAGCTGACCGCTGGGAAGAGAGCAGACGGGACGATCTCGCGCGAACGCGGGATGGGGGAGCGCGCGCTCAAATCGTATCGTTCGTGCACGAACAGCCACGGGGTCGCCTCCATTCGAGCGTCCCTTCCTCACGTCCTCTCACGAGCATGGCCCTGTCTAAACCGATCCGCGTCTGGCTCGTAGAAGACGAGGAAGACTACCGCGAGACCCTTCGTGTACTCTTGGATCACACCGATGGCCTCGAAGCAACGCAGGCATTCGGAAGTGTGGAGGCGGCGCTCGCCTGGCTGGACGTGGGGGCGAGAACAGCGCCAGAGGTCATGCTGCTCGACGTGAACCTCCCGGGCATGGACGGCATCGAGGGGGTAGGAGCGCTGAAGACGCGTCTGCCAGCCACGCGCATCGTAATGCTGACCATCCGCGACGACGCGGACACCATCTACGACGCGCTCGGGGCAGGCGCTTCAGGCTACCTCGTCAAGAACGCCAACGTCGACCAGATCATCGCAGGGGTGAAACAGGCGTACGAGGGCGGGATGCTTATGCCAGCGCCCGTGGCCAGGAAGGTAGCGGCCTTCTTCCAAGATCGACGGACGCCAGCGGATTACGGGCTTACGGAGCGGGAGCGGGAGGTGCTCTCGGAAATGGTGCAGGGCTATTCGCAAAAAGAGATCGCCACGCGGTTGTTTGTAAGCCGCCACACGGTGAACACGCACGTGCAACACATCTACGAGAAGCTGCACGTGCACTCGGGCATCGCAGCGGTCGCGAAGGCTGTGCGCGAACGCCTCGTCGATCTCGACGTCTAGCGGCGCTCTCCTCGCGGCAGAGGCTGGGCAGGCTAGGCGAGATCGAGCGCCAAGCAGGGGCGCTGGAACGTCACCCCGCCCCGCTCGACGACCTCGGTGCCCACGAGGACAAACCCGGCGCGTTCGAAGACGGGGCGGCTGAACGCGCTGGCCTCGGTGTGCAGTCGGTGCAGCCTCGCTCGCCGCGCACGAGCGATGACTTCAGCGAGGAGCCGCTGGCCGTGACCCTGACGCATCCGGTCGGGCCGCACGTACAGGGAGGCCACATGCCCGTCTGGGCGCCATCCCGCGAAGCCTACCGGACCGTTGTCGTCCTCCAAGACCAGCGTCTCCGGGCCTAGGATGAAGGCGCGAAAGCGAGGTAGATCGGCCGTCGAGGCCCAGGCGGCGACCTGCGCGGGCGTGTACGCAGACGGCCCGCACGCCCGTGCGGCGTCGCGATAGAGCGCGGCGAGCGCGGGCACATCCGCGGCAGTGGCTGTGCGCAGGCGGGGCTTTGCTCGCAGAGTGCGTTTGTTGCTCACCGCACTGGGACGCCTGCGTCGCGCGCCGCGTCGAGCAACGTGTCCTTCACTTCCTGAACGCGCTCAAAACTGAGCTCGCTGAACGCGATCGGAAGCCGCAGTCCGTCGGCAGTGACGAGCACGAGCGAGGTCGCCTGCTGCTCGATGGCCACGAGATCGCTCCACGCGAGCTGGTGCTCCTTACGCTCGTGTTGCAAGGTCACGCCGTCAGGCCGGATTGCCAGGAACGGTCGCAGCGGCGAGCGCCCGAAGAGCCATCGTCCGGCGTGCACGTTGAACGCCGTGAGCAAGAAGGCGACGCCGAGGATGACGTTGACGTAGACGAACAGCTCGGTGTGCCAGCCGTCGGTCACGAATTCGTAGACGCTGAGCACGAGCAGCAACGAGCCTAGGCCCCCGTAGGCCAGGCGGACAGCGCGCCGCTGCTGCCAGTCGTCTGGGGCGGGGCGTCCTTCGAGGGCACGCCGGGTGTCGTCGAGGTAGAAGCGAGCTTCGTCGGGGCGGGTGGTTGTCATGACACAGAGACGAGAATCCAACGATGATGTTGTGTATACACGCGGATGCCACGTAAGGCCCCCTCGCTCTACTCGATTTGCTGTCTGTACCGTGGAACACGTCCTTGAGGGCAATACCGGTTAGGCACTCAGCAGCAAGACCGATCATGCCTTTGGGTACAGCGCTCCGCCCGCGGCTGCAAACTCTTCGGACTTCCGGCGCATGCCCTCGGGGATGGCCGCCTCGACCTCCACGCCGTGCTCGGCGGCGTAGTCGCGCACGTCCTGCGTGATCTTCATCGAGCAGAACTTCGGCCCGCACATCGAGCAGAAGTGGGCCACCTTGGCGGAGTCCTTCGGGAGCGTCTCGTCGTGGTAGCTGCGCGCCTTCTCGGGGTCGAGGCCGAGGTTGAACTGGTCCTCCCAGCGAAACTCGAAGCGGGCTTTCGAGAGCGCGTTGTCGCGGGCCTGCGCGCCGGGGTGACCCTTGGCGAGGTCGGCGGCGTGGGCGGCGATCTTGTAGGTGATGACGCCCTCGCGCACATCGTCGCGGTTGGGGAGGCCGAGGTGCTCCTTCGGCGTGACGTAGCAGAGCATCGCGCAGCCGTACCACCCGATCATCGCCGCGCCGATGCCGGACGTGATGTGGTCGTAGCCCGGCGCGATGTCGGTCGTGAGCGGCCCGAGCGTGTAGAACGGTGCCTCGCCGCACCAGTCGAGCTGCTTGGTCATGTTTTCCTGGATGAGGTGCATCGGGACGTGGCCTGGTCCCTCGTTCATGACCTGCACGTCGTGCGACCAGGCTTGCTTCGTGAGCTCACCCTGGACGTAGAGCTCGGCAAATTGTGCGTCGTCGTTCGCGTCCTCGATGGAGCCGGGGCGCAGGCCGTCGCCGATCGAGAAGCTCACATCGTAGGCCGCGCAGATCTCGCAGATCTCGTCCCAGTGCGTGTAGAGGAAGTTCTCCTGGTGGTGCGCTAGGCACCACTTCGCCATGATCGAGCCGCCGCGTGAGACGATGCCGGTGCGCCGCCGCGCGGTCAGCGGGACGAAGCGCAGCAGCACGCCCGCGTGGATCGTGAAGTAGTCGACGCCTTGCTCGGCCTGCTCCACGAGCGTGTCGCGGAACAGCGCCCAGGTGAGGTCTTCGGGTACGCCGCCGACCTTTTCGAGCGCCTGGTAGATGGGCACGGTGCCGATGGGGACGGGGCTGTTGCGCAGCATCCACTCGCGCGTCTCGTGGATGTGCTTGCCCGTCGAGAGGTCCATCACGGTGTCGGCCCCCCAGCGGATCGCCCAGACCAGCTTCTCGACCTCCTCAGCGATGCTCGATGTGACCGCCGAGTTTCCCATGTTGGCGTTGATCTTGACGAGGAAGTTGCGGCCGATCACCATCGGCTCCAGCTCCGGGTGGTTGACGTTGGCCGGGATGATGGCGCGGCCCCGCGCGACCTCGTCGCGGACGAACTCGGGCGTGATGACGTCGGGGATCTGCGCGCCCCAAGGCTGGCCTGGGTGCTGCTGGAACAACGCCGGGTGCGTCTTGCGCAGCGCGTCGAGCTTCTGGTTCTCCCGAATGGCGATGTACTCCATCTCGGGCGTCACCTCACCGCGCCGGGCGTAGTGCAACTGCGTCACGGCACGCCCGCTCACCGCGCGACGTGGCCGATGTACGTGCTCGAAGCGGAGGTGCTCGGTCTTCGCGTCGTCGAGTCGCTCGCGCCCAAAAGCCGACGATGGACCGCCGAGCAACTCGGTGTCGCCACGCTCCGCAATCCACGCGCCACGCACACTCGGGAGACCACGCCGGAGGTCGATGGCGACATCCGGGTCCGTGTAGGGGCCCGAGGTGTCGTAGACTGGGATCGGCGGGTTGTCCTCCACACCGAAGCTCGCTGGGGTCGGGCTCTGCTCGATGAGCCGCATCGGCACGCGGAGGTCGGGGCGGGAGCCCTCGACATAGATCTTGCGCGAGCCGGGGAGCGGGCGGCGCACCTCGTCAGAAAGCTGGTCGAGGCGCGCGTGCGTGGCGTCGGTTGCGGCACGCTTCTCGGCGGCTGAAGTCGAGAGCGTCGTGGGAGGCTGGAGTTCCATGGCGGCTTCCGGGCGTGAGTCCGTGGGTCGGGCAAGCGGAAGCCGGTATGCCAGCGCCGTCCCTCAACCAGGGGCACGCGTGGACCGTGAAGCCTCCCTACGCCGGTACGAACCGGATCAGGTGCAGAGGGACTCTCTCAGCCGCTGCGCGAACGCGGGCGGCACCCCTGGCTTCCGCCCGAATCTACGTCGCACTACTCGGAATGACACGTGCGGACGGGCAGCCCCGAGACGGCTGAACGGAGGGTGCTACAAATAAAGAGTCATATTTATTGACGCCGGTGTTGACACGGTCCCGGAGGTTCCCTATACTAGAAGCCCTGATGCCACGCGCCCTGCGCGCCTGACCAATCCCAACACTCCCGTGCTGTCGTCCAATTTCCATAGCCTCTGCCGACTCGGCTCTGCCACGCCCCAGGCGTGGTTGGAAGGCAACGCGCCTGTCCTTTTCCAGGGCGGCTCGTTCCCGATGCCGAGTGGGGTTGATGCACGCTACCCCCGAGGTGGGCTGTGTCCGTAGGTACGTTGTGCCTCCACGCCCACCCGCCTCGGCTCCGCGCTCAGGTGGGTTTTTTATGCGCAACTGCCTCATTTCGAGCGTTTGAATACGTCTTGCCTGCAGCGCGATCCCTCCCAGCTTCCCATTTGACCGTCCGCCCACCCCACGACCTATGCCCGACGATAGCGCCTGCTAGCTCCGCACACGGTGCTTCCAAGCCGCCGCGTTTATCCGGAGCAGCCTCACTCGCCTCGCCCTGCCCGGCACCTTCCGTGTCGTGTCCCGATTGCCATCGCGACGATCAGGAGATACTGCGGGTAGCCTGTACCCTCGCTCGTCTCGAACGGGCGATTTAGGTAAATTTGTGCAAATTAATGCACATATTTGTTCATTGAAAGATTGATCGCTTCGCTGCACGAACGACAGGCGTGCGCCCCGTAAGGCGCATGTCCGTCCCAACAACGTGCGGCCCCGCGCCCCCATGCTCCGAGCGTACATACTTGGTCATGCCATGCCACAACCGGCGTGGAAGGGTTCGACTCCCTACGCCTGCCTTGGCAGGCCGCTCGGCGGACTTGCGCGGTGCCGTACCGCTTCTCTGGAGACGCCCGTCTCGCCGGAAGCAACGGTCTAGTAGCTCAACGGCTAGAGCACCCGGTTGTCTGCCGGACGGTTGCGGGTTCGAATCCCGCCTGGACCGCTCGTTCGCGCCCCCACGTAGCATGCATACACACTAGCTCAATTGGTTAGAGCGCACGCCTGATAAGCGTGAGGTTGTGGGTTCGATTCCCACGTACCCTCAGCGTGCCCGACTTGCGCGGACGTTCCTTGCAGCCCCAGCGCGCCCCAACGGTTCGAGCGTACATACGTCCTTCCAAAGGGGGATTGCAGGTTCAAGTCCTGCCGGGCCCTCACATGGGCCCGTAGCATAATTGGTAATGCACCAAGTGTGTGGCCTCACGGCTCGTCCGTGGAGCCGCCGCTCCAACGACTTGCGCGCTGATGACTGCTTCGTGCTATAAACTTTGCAACTCAGATAACTCTAGAGTGCAAGGTAAATCCCTGAAGGCAAATGGCTAGCTGCCACGCTCACATCGTGGAGATAGTAGGTTCGATTCCTACCGGGGATTCGACACAGAATGTCCCTGTAGGCGAATGGCAAGCCGCCACGCTCTCAACGTGGAGATTGCGAGTTCGAACCTCGCCAGGGATACTGCTTTCTTCGGGAAGCTCTGCGAGCAGCACCGCGCCCACACGCGGACGGCGTACACACTCTCACCAGCGGGCTTGCCCGCACCAACGAAGGGAGCGCTCCCGAGTAGAGCGCTGCAAGTCGGGCCCCTCAATAGCCGACACGCCGCAAGGCACCGCCGTATGGACTTGCGCGGTTCACGCTCGCACTCGGCACCTCGTGCGTGCCACCCTGCACCGGTAGCCCAACTGGAAGAGGCCCGTGGCTCAGAACCACGTCAGTGGGGGTTCGACTCCCTCCCGGTGTACCACGTCAGCTCCGTGCTGACGCCCTCTGGAGCTAGCTCAAGTGGATAGAGCACCGGCTTTGGGAGCCGGGGGTTGCAGGTTCAAGTCCTGCGCTTCAGACCACGATGCCGACCTGCGAAGGTCGCCGTCAGCGCGCCGTGCCATGGGGGACACGGCGCACGCGCCCGGCCACCAGCGGCGGGTGGGGAGGTCTCCCCGCCGTGGCCGGGCGCCTGGTCAGCGGTGCCCACCGGCACCCACTCCGGACCGTAGCTCACCGGTAGAGCGGCTGGCTGAAGCCCAGCGCGAGGTGGTTCGATTCCACCCGGTCCGGCATAAGCCAACCCATGTGTAGCGAAGCGAGCTCCACGGGTCGAAGCTCAAGTGGAGGAGCACCTGGCTACGAACCAGGAGGCTGCGAGTTCGAGTCTCGCCGACCCGTCTGAGCCGTCGAGGCTCACCAGACGATGTGGTGCAATGGCAGCATGCCTGGCTTCCAACCAGGGGATGCGGGTTCGAGTCCCGCCGTCGTCTCTGTGACCGTGTTGTAACGGTAGCATGATAGGCTGTGTCCCTGTCGGTGTGGGTTCGAGTCCCATCGGTCACCAAAGGCTGAGCGTCCTTACTGAGGCAAGTGCACCGAAAAGAGCTGTTTCACTGTCGGGCTTCGACCATTTACCTCAGCAAAAGAACGCTTGCGATGCGGGGCATCCTGCTGGTCTCCAAAACCGGCAGCGCGGGTTCAACTCCTGCCAGGCGTGCCAGGCGCTGGCCCGTAGTTCAATCGGCAGCAACGTCGGACTTTGACTCCGGAGATACAGGTTCGCCCTCACACAAATAGACAGGGCTGTCGGGCCATCCAACAACTTCAGTCCCTTGATCCATAGCTCAATTGGTAGAGCAGCGGTCTCTTAAACCGCGGGGTGCAGGTTCAAGTCCTGCTGGGTCAACCAACCCGATGGTCCATAGCTGAATGGTAGAGCGGCGGCCTGTTAAGTCGCAGGGTGCAGGTTTACTGCGTGAACCTGCGGTTTGAATCCTGCTGGGCCAGCCATCAGCACTATTGCGGCTTCGTCTAGCAGCAGGACGCCCGCCTCATCAGCGGGAGGCCCCGGTGCGATTCCGGGAGCCGCGACTAGAAAAGTAATGCCGTGACGCTGTGAAGCCGTGTGGCCGTTGGGTTTCGTGCACAAGACGGCAACACAGCCACACGGCAACACCGCAGCACTCACCAGCAGGAGCGTCAATCCGATGGGCGACGGAGGTGGTCTCGAAAACCGCTGAGCCGCAAGGCCTTGGGGGTTCGACTCCCTCACGCTCCGCCGACAACGACAACACCCAAAACTGGACAGCTAGACCGGTAATGGTATCCGGACCTGTCTGTAAAACAGGTGCCTTGTGCCTTCGAGGTTCGACTCCTCGGCTGTCCACACCACCCACTGAGATACTGCCACACCGAACCACTGAAGCACCGATAAGGAGGGGAGCCGGATGACGGTTCGCCGGAGCGGTCTGCTACACCGTCTGCCGCCAGGCAGCGTGGGTTCGACTCCCACTCCCTCCGCCACCCGACTTGCCGTCCCTCACCACCCTAACCACTCCGAGGATGCTCCACGCGCGCTCCGCGCCGCCCGACGACGCCTTCTGGTGACGTCTGACTCCTACCACTTTGTCTACTCCGACCATGCCCAACATCGAACTCCTGGAGCGCCACTTCGCGCGCATCGGGGCGGCCTTCCGCGCCGACGCGCCCGAGCGCCGTCCGTGGTTCCGCCGCGCCGCCGTGCCGTGGTTCTCCCTCGACGTGGACGAGCGCGCTCCCGGCGAGCCCTTCGTCCTCCGCGCCGATCCCGATCACCTCGACCGCCTCGACCTCCAGGTCGTGAACGCCGATGTGGCCCAACGGCACCTGCTGCTACACGTGGCCATCCGTCACCACAACCACCAAATCGAAAAGCACAAGTACCTCTGCGGTCACGACGAGCGGCACTGGTTCGTGGCGGAGACGCCGCGCACCAACGTGACCACGATCCGCGAGGCGATGGAGGCACTCCGGCCTCCCGAGGTCGCGCGGGCGGTACATCGCCAGGCCATCAAGCCGAAGCGTCGCTATCGCCGCCGCAACCGCGCCTTTGTCCGCCAGGGCGAGTGGTTCTTCCTCCCGCGTCCTAGGCTTCGTCTCGAAGACGCGGTGATCCATCGTCACGAGCCGCTTCGCCGCAGCGGGGGCAAGCCGCACCTCGTCGAGGAGATCGTCCGCACGGGCGGGCAGCCCGTCTACTGGAACGCCCGCTTCCCGGACGGCCTCACCGAGGCACAGTACCGCCGTCGTCTCCTGATGACGCCTGCGCTACGCAAGCTGCGTTGGCAGGTGATGCGTCGCAACCCGCGCGTCTTCGCCCGCGGCACGGTGCGCCACCCCGACCATGCCACGCTGCGCCTCCGCGCCTGGCACGAGGTCGCCATGGCCGTCGAAGGCCAGACCGGCACCGTCGCATTTCTCGACTAGCGTTCTCACCAGAGGGCGCCCTCATGCCTAGAGCTGTTGCCAGTCGCGTGATCCGTGTTGGCTTTAAACCAATACGCAACACGCAATACGCAACACGTCAGGCACTTTCGCCACGCACGCCGCTGTCCTCACAGATAGGCTGCGATGCTGCAAGCCACTCAGATCCATGACCGTCCTGACTTCTCCGATGGGCTCGGCCACGATGACGGGCACGGAGCGTGACCTGCGTCTGGAGCTGCTCAACGCCCTCCTGACCACGCCGCATCGCCAGCTCGGCCTCGTCGCCGACCGCCACGCCTACCTCCTCGACCGCGACCCGGTCTTCTACGGCCACCTCGCCGTGTGGTACCACCGCGAGGGTCAGGTCCGCGACCACAAGGAGGTGTTCACCGCGATGCTGCTCAAGAGCGGCCGCGCCGACCACCGCGAGGCGGGCTTCATGCTGCTCCAGGACTTGCCGCCGTACCAGGTGGCGCGCGTCGTGGACTTCATGAAGCGCCACCGTGGCAAGGTGCCACGCTCGGCCCGCACGGCCGTCGTGCGCTACCTCCGTCACCGTGAGGCCTCGAACGCCCGCTTCGACCGCGCGGCCCTGCGCCAGCGTAAGGCGATGAAGAAGCTCTACGCGAGCCTCCACATCCGCCCGTCGGAGCGCGCCGACCGCATCCTGTTCAAGAACGACCCGCCTGCCGACTCCGTCGCCTTACAGGTGAAGGCGCTGGCGAACGCTGCGGACGCTCACGAGCAGGCGCGGATGGTGGCCGAGTACCGTATCCCATACCTCGTCGCCGTCGGGGCGCTCCAGGCGCTCACGCCCGAGGTGCTCCGCGCGCTCGTCGCGCAGATGTCGCCGCAGGAGGTGATCAACCACCTGAAGGGGCTGAAGGCGCGCGGCGCGTTCGACGACGACGCGGTCCAGGCGCTCGTCGAGCAGAAGCTCGCCGACGCCAAGACCGACGGGCGCGTGTCGGCCTACAAGGCGAAGGTCGCGGCGGAGGCGGCGGGCGTCTCGCGCGAGACGGCTGAGGCCCTGGCCGACGTCACCGATGCGCAGGTCGCGGCCCTTGGCTCGATCCGTTGTCCGACGGCGCTGCTCGTCGACACGTCGGCGTCCATGACGCAGGCGATCGAGGTCGGCAAGCGGCTCGCGGCGCTCATCTCGCGCGTGACCGAGGCGGCGCTCCACGTCGTCGCATTCGACACCGTACCGGTCGATGTCGTGCCACGTCAGGGCTTCCTCCGCCGCAAGCCTGTGGAGACGCCGTCGCTGGACGACTGGGAGCGGGCCTTCGCGGACCTCCGCGCGGGCGGCTCCACGTCGATCGGCGTCGGGCTCGAACTGCTCCGTCGTCGCCGTGCGCGCGTCGAGCAGGTCGTGATCGTCACCGACGAAGGCGAGAACACCGCACCGTACTTCGTGCCGACGCTGCAGGCCTACGGGCAGGAGCTCGGCGTGACGCCGGAGGTCGTGATCGTCCGCGTCGGGCGCGCCTCGGACTACCTCGAGCGCCAGCTCAAGGCGGCCCAGGTGCCCGTCGAGACGGTGACGTTCCGCGGCGACTACTACGCGCTGCCGAACCTCGTGCCGATCCTCGCGCGCCCGTCGCGCCTGGACCTCCTGCTGGAGATCCTCGCGCTCCCGCTCCCGCAGCGGGACGACCTCGCGCGGGCGGCCTAGTCGCACTCCCTGTCACGCCTGGACGGCGGTCGAACTGTCCCCCCTCGGAGACGAGGGGGACAGCTTTTCGACCCTTCATGGGGAGAAAAGCAGGGGGTGACGAGGGCGACCTCATAGTCACATACCAACAAACTCCAACACGACGCCGCGCCCCGACCGGGGACGCTTACATACCTAGAGGAACCTGCAGGTCGGCGGTTCAACTCCGCCCGCGTGCGCTCAGGCGCGCGCGTAGCTCAGTCCGGTAGAGCAGCAGGCACGTATCACCGCGCTCCACACTTGCGCGGCGGCGTTTTTTGATTGCTGATTTTCGATTGGCGATTTCGATTCCATCTCGACTCATGATTACAGGAACCACTCTACTCGACCACGGCTGGACGCAGGGCCCTGCGCTCGGCGAGGCGCTCAAAGCGGCTCGGGCGATGGCCGACACCGGTCTCGACGACGCAGGCATCCTCGATGCGCTCGCGACGGTCAAGGCAGCGCCGCAGGCCATCGAAGCGACAAGCGTGCTTGCGCCGCTGGCGAAGGCGCTTATGCTCGAAGCTGCTAAGGCGGCTGAGCCGCGCCCCGTCGAGGTGCGCCAGACGCCGCTCGACGCGCCCGTGTGGGGCCGCGAGATCATCGACCCGCAGGCGATCCACCAGCTCGAAAACGCGATGCGGCTGCCCGTCGCCATCGCCGGGGCGCTCATGCCCGACGCGCACGTCGGCTACGGCATCCCCATCGGCGGCGTGGTCGCGCTCGACAACGCCGTGGCGCCGTACATGGTCGGCGTCGACATCGCCTGCCGCATGATGATGTCGATCTACCCGGGCCACGCGACGCAATACCTCACGAACGCCAACCGCACCGACAAGCTGCGCAAGGTGCTCCGCGAGGAGACGCGCTTCGGCATCGGGGCGAGCTTCGGAAAGCACGACCGCCGCGAGCACGAGGTCCTCGACGACCCCGACTGGGACGCGACGCGGCTGCTGAAGTCGCTGCAGGGCAAGGCCTATGCGCAGCTCGGCACGTCGGGCAGCGGTAACCACTTCGTAGACGTCGGCTTCTTGCGGGTCGACGAACGCGGCGCCAAGGCGCTCGGGATCGACGCCGGGACCCACCTCGCGATCATGTCGCACAGCGGCTCGCGGGGCGTCGGCGCGCAGATCGCCAACCGCTACTCGAAGCTTGCCCAGCAGACGACGACGCTTCCCGACAAGCTCCGTCACCTCGCCTACCTCGACCTCGACTCCGAGGCGGGGCAGGAGTACTGGCTGAGCATGAACCTCGCGGGGCGGTTCGCCTCGGCGTGCCACCACACGATCCACCGTTCGCTCGCGAAGCGGCTCAAGCTCAAGCCCGCCGCCACCGTCGAGAACCACCACAACTTCGCGTGGAAGGAGGCGTGGCAGGGGCGCGAGGTGGTCGTCCACCGCAAGGGGGCGACGCCTGCGCACGACGGCGTGCTCGGCATCATCCCAGGCTCGCAGGGGCACAACTCGTACCTCGTGCGTGGCCTCGGCTCCGAGGCGGCGCTCCACAGCGCGAGCCACGGTGCGGGCCGCACGATGAGCCGCACCGCCGCTAAGCGCTCCATCCCGAAGCGTGACCGCGACGCGTGGCTCCGCGAGCGCGGCGTCGAACTGCTCGACGGCGGCATGGACGAGGCCCCGCAGGCCTACAAGGACATCGGCGAGGTGCTCGCGCTCCAGACCGACCTTGTGGAGCCCATCGCCACGTTCAAGCCGCGCCTCGTGCTCATGGCGCGCGGCGGCAAGGCCGAAGACTGAGGGCTGTGACGCCGAACGACTCGGCAAGTCGGGTGCGTTCGGCGTCACAGCATGTGTTGCGTGTTTCGTGGTGCGTATTGGGTTTCTTACGACACGCAACACGCGATACGCAACATGTCCTCGTCTCGATGAACCCCAATCAACGCTCAAATCCCACGAACCCATGAAACTCGCCGAGGCGCTCATCCTACGCGCCGACCTCCAGAAGCGGCTGGCCCAGCTCCGTCAGCGCGTGATGCAGAACGTCAAGACCCAGGAGGGCGATGCGCCTGCCGAGAACCCGACCGCGCTGATCGCGGAGTTCGAGGCGGGGGCCGCCGATCTTCAGGACCTCATTGCCCGGATCAACCGCACGAACCTCGCCGTCGCCATCGAGGCGGGCCAGACGATGACCGACGCCCTTGCCGAACGCGACGTGCTGCGGCTCCGCACGGCGCTCTACCGCGATGCGGCCACCGAAGCCACGCAGACCCGCGACCGCTACACGAGGACCGAGGTGAAGTATGTCCGCGCCATCGACGTTGCAAAAGCGCGTGAGCAGGCTGATGCCCTCTCGAAGGCGCTGCGGACGCTCGGCGCGCAGATCCAGGCGGCAAACTGGCAGCACGACCTGATCGAGTAGCTTACCACATCACCGGACGTCGGTAGCCGACGGCAGAAGCGAGCACAACCCCTGGTCGGGGGCAATCGACCACCACCCGGAAAACCCATCCGGCTCCAGCGCTCGGGGCAGCGCGCTCAACCACCGCGCACGCCCAGCACCGCGCACAACTGCACCGCGCATCGCGCACCGTGCATCACCACGTGCTGATCTGTCAACGGCGAGGGCGGGTACGGGGACCGTCCGGTGGTTCTCGCTCCGATAGGCTCAGCCTTGATGACAGCGGGCTCACATGAGCGTGCTGCTCCACACGACGCTGCCAAGCCCAACGGCCAGCAGCACAAGCTTGAACAGCCATCCTAGTGCTGTGAGGAGGTAGACATGGCGGGTGCGCCGCTCGCCCTCGAACGGCACGTAGTCACGGCGGACCAGGCCCAGGCTGATGAGCGCCCGCTCAGACGCGACGTCGTGGGCGACGCGCACGTCGGTGACGTACGACGCAGGGATGCCGCGCAGCGCGTTGAGGACGGCTGGGTAGATAAGCCACCGGCTAGCGACTACGGCGATCCCGATGCCGAGCAGCGCTGGGATCGCCTCCACGGTGCGGGAGGCCGGGGCAACGACCACGAACGCGACCGTGAGAAGTAGCGCAGCCAGCGCAGTGGGCCACTGGGCGGCGCTGCTAGGGGCCGTACGGGCGGAACGGCGACGTGCGTCCACCAGCGCGTGAGCGCCGTGGAAGACTACGCACACCGCCAGCAAGGCGGCGGCCAGGAGCATAACATGGGGGAGCATGGCGGGAGTCGGCAAGTGTACGGGCATCGCGCCCGCTAGAGCAACTGGTATGCCAGACCTAGCTGGGAAGTCACAGCCACATCCGTACAGGGTCTGAGCAAATACCCTAGAGGACACGAATGACACAACGACCACAGCATTCTGAACGGCACGACCGCGAGCAGTATTTCTTCGACGTCGCCACCCGCGATGCCCTCGTCGAAGCCCTGGCAGACTACGACCACGTCTGCAGTCTCTGCGCACCGACGCTCGCGGAAGCCCTGGCTAAGCGCGGGCAGCAGGTTACCCTCCTCGACCTCGACGAGCGCTTTGTGCACGTACCAGGTTTCCGGCGGTACGATCTCACCCGACCGGACTGGATCGAGACGAAGTTCGACGTGATCGTGTGCGATCCGCCATTTTTCACGGTGTCGCTCACGCAACTGCACCGCGCCCTCGCGATGCTTGCGCACCATCGAGTTGAGGTGCCGGTGCTGGTGTCGTACCTCACCCGTCGCGACCGGAAGCTCCTGACCACGTTCGCTGACCGTGGCTTTCGCCCCACCGGATTCTTCCCATCGTACGCGACCGTCGCCGACACGGAGAAGAACGAGATCCAGTTCTACGGTACTGCACCGCTTCCAGAGCGCGGCAGCAGCGCCTGGATGGACCGCGTGGCGAAGCGCACGAGCAAGTTCTTGAGCCTCGTCCTCCGTCACGACCCGGACCGCATCGGCATCACGCTGGAGGCGGGAGGGTGGACGGATACGGAGGCCCTGCTCACCGCAGCCAACCAGCACGGTGTGGCGCTCAATCGGGCGCTGCTTGAGCACGTCGTCGCGACGAATGCAAAGCAGCGGTTCGCCCTCAGCGACGACGGCGCGCGTATTCGGGCCAACCAGGGGCACTCCGTCCAGATCGACCTCGGCCTCACGCCCGTTGCGCCACCCGCCGTGCTCTTCCATGGCACCGCGCGCAATAACCTCGAGTCAATCCAGGCGCAGGGCCTAGTCCGGAGGCAGCGGCATCACGTTCACCTTTCCGCCGACGAAGCCACTGCGCGGACAGTTGGACAGCGGCACGGCACGCCGGTCGTGCTGCGCGTCGAAGCCGCGCGGATGCACGGTGATGGGCACGTCTTCTACCGCTCCGAAAACGGCGTCTGGCTGACGGAGGCCGTGCCGCCCGCCTACCTCACTCTACCCGACGGCTCTCCTCCTCCGACGCCGTAGCCCGTGCCTGCGCGCCAGGTCCGGCCCCGAGCGGCCGTGTGTAGGTCAGCCGGACGGTGCGCTGCGAGAAGTCGAAGAGGCCCTCCGCATAGAACGGTACGGCGTCGTCGCGCTGGGTGGACGCGAACTCGACCGAGTCGAACACGTCGTCCACGGCCAGCGTGAGCGAGCCAGGCAGGCCAGGGAGGTCGCGCTGAAGCCCGAGGTTGAGGCCCCAGACCGGTTCGAACTCGATAGCACCGAAGAGGCCGGCGCTCTGGTAGAACGCGCTCGCCTCGAGCGAGAAATCGACGGGGAGGCGCACGTTGTGGGTCGTGCTGAGCCCGTACGAGGTTTGTGAGGCCTCGAAAGCGCCCGCTTCGCGATCACCCTCGATAGAGAGCCACGTCACGGTGGCCGTGTTCTGCGTGGTCCACCACGAGAGCAACTCGACAGGCGCGGCCAGCAGGGCCGTCGCGGTGCGCTGCCGGTCGAAGTTGGTCGGGAAGCTCACCTGGACGTTGGCTTCGGGGATAACCCGCGTCTGGAATCTGGCGATGGGATCGGTCACCCAAGCGTACTCGACCGAGGCGAAGATGGACCCCAAGGTGACGTCAGCCTTGAGCGCGTCCGAGATCGCGGGCTGGAGTGCCGTGCTGCCCGTGAAGAAGGTCGTTGGGCTGAGGAAGTAGATGAACGGCGCCATGTCGTTGAACGTCGGCCGCGTGATGCGGCGGGCGTAAGACGCAGAGACAGTCACTTCCTCGCGCAACTGGTGCGAGAGGTAGACGCTCGGGAAGACATCGCCGTAGCTCCGGTCGATCAGTTGCGTGCCGTCGGCGGACTCGAGGTCGGAGGTTGTGTGCTCGTAGCGCAGGCCGATCTCAGCGGAAGTCTTCTCGGTGAGTTGTAGGTTCACCGAGCCGTAGGCGGCGAGTACGTCCTCCCGCAGCGAGCTCTCCTCACCGACGCCGACATCGCCGACCCAGTCCGCGTCCACGTTCTCGGGGAAGACCGGCGTGTTCGTGAACCGCGAGAAGCCGCCCTTGACGCCGGCGTTCCACGAGAGGCGCGCCTCCTCCGGGGCGCTCACGTCCACCTTCGCGACGTAGATGCGCAGCGGCGTCGTCTTGCCGCTTTCGAGCGTCTCCTCGGTCGTGCGGTCGTTGGGGACGTCGGTGGTCGCGTTGAGGTAGGTCGTCGGGTTGTCGTTGTCGAAGCGGAGCGCGTCGAGGTCGAGGCTGGTGCGGAGGCCGGAAGCGAGGGTGTGGCGCACGTTGACATTGCCCATCAAGTGCTGCCAGTGATTGATCTCCTCGTTGGCGCTCACGATTGCCGTCGTCGGCGTCCCGTTAATGGAGACGGCGGACTGATTGATGGCATCCATGCTCCACCGGTTGTCATACCCCGCGATGAGACCGCCCACCGTGGTGCGGTCTGACAGGGCGTAGTCGAGGCCCACGCGCCCGTTGACGTTGCGCCGCACCGGATCGCGGTCGGTTTCAGTCGGCGTGACAAGGAACGCGCCGCCGTTCTGTGTTTCGAGGTAGGTGTTGATCGATTGATCCTGCCCCTGCCATTGGAAGGCGACGTTGCCGAAGACCGTGAGCGGCCCCTGCCGAAGGCGTGCGTCGGCGCTAGCACTGGCGACGGCACCGCGCCCGTAGCCGCCCGTGAGGGTGGTGGAGCCACTGAGGCCGTCGCTGAGCTGCTCCTTCAGGACCAGGTTGATAAAGCCCGCGTTGCCCTCCGCATCGAACTCGGCGGGCGGCGTGGTGATGAGCTCGATTTGCTCGATGGTGTCGGCGTTGAGGCCGTCGAGGAAGGCCACGAGGCCGTCGGCGGGGATGTAGCTCAGCTTGCCGTCGAGGAGCACCTGCACGCCATCCTTGCCGAGCATCGATATGGTGTTGCTCTGCTCGTTGACGACCACGCCGGGCGAGCGCGCCACGACATCGAGCGCCGTCGCGCCCTTGAGCGTGACGCTCTGGCCGACATTCACCACCATCCGGTCACCGCGCTGCTCGTAAAGCGTCCGCCGTGCTTCCACCGCTACCTCGTCAATCTGGAAGGTGCCGGGGGTGAGCGCCAGCGTTCCGACGTCGTACGTCTGGCCGTCAGAGAGGGAGAACGGTGCCGTCACCAGGTCCTCGTACCCGATCAGCGAGACGAAGAGGAAAAACTCCCCCCCCGAGACTGACGCCATCGAGAACGTGCCGTCGTCGGTGGACACGGCACCCTGCACGAACGCCGAGTCTGCCGCGACGAGGAGTTGTACGTTGGCAAAGCCGAGCGGCTCGCCGTCAGGCGCGGCGACCAGCCCCCGGACCGAGCCCTGGGCCCAGCCACCGGGCGCGGACCCGAGCACGAGGGCAAGCAGGGCAGTGAGGAGAAGCGGAGTCCGCGGGACAGGCGCGGCATGGGAATCGGCGAGGCGTAGCATCCCTAGGGAGAGGTTGGTCGTTGCAAGCGGACGTCCGAAGCCTCAAGAAATACGGCTCGCCTAGAATCCCCGGACGCCGCAGCATACGAGGCTCCGCACCTCAAGCCTTGTCAAAAGATGTCAAGTGCGAGCCACAGGCAAAATCGTCCAGATTAGTCGGTAGACCTTGACCATGCCCGTTGCCAGGGCACCCGGCGTGCTCCCTGACCTGGCGTGTTTCCAGACCTGCAGATCGGCTCCTCCAGCCTCATGCGCTACGGCGCTAGGGTTTCTCCAGCACCTCGAAGTCCGCGCGCTCGCCGAGCCCGGACGAGACGGTGTCGATGACGTTGATCGGAAACGTCTTGACAGGTGACTTGCTGCGCTCGTAGACCGTGCCGGTGAACTCGGCTTCGTCGGCCTCGACAGCCTCCACAACGGCGGCCTGGGCAGCCTCGTCTTCGGCGAAGAACACGCCGCGGTACTCTTTCCCTTTAAACGTCTTGACCGGGTAGGCGTAGCCGCGCCCTTCGACCCCGTTGAGTGTGGCATCCTGAAGCTGATACAGAGCCAAAACTAACCTCGATGTTGGTGAACCTAGACAAACAAGCAGGTCTGCCAAGCGCTATGCTTTTGCAGGAGCACGGAGCGGAGACCGTATTCTCTTATGCGAAAATCGGCGGCGAGGTTCTGAAAGTCAGGAACGTTTGCCGCGCGGCCTCCATCAAACCACGCTGTGCCCGCCGCATCGTCCACGCTGACTGCCAAGCCGACCTCGTTCTTCTCGTGGAGCTACCGCCTCTACGACGGGGACCGCGAGGTAGCCCTGCTCGACCACAGCGCCTTCCTGGAGCAGGCCGACATCAAAATCGAGGGCATCCCGTTCCGCCTCGACCGCGACGGGCTCGCAGGCGCCTTCACGCTCGCGTTCGAGGGCGTCGTGGTGGCGCAGGCCACGAAGCGCAGCGTGTTCTCCAACGTCTTCGACGTGATGCTGGGCGACCTCGATCCGAACGACGACCGCGCGCCCGCCGCCTTCGTACTCCAGCGGGCGAGCCTGTCGAGCAACCGGTTCATCGTGTATTCCGCTACCGGCGACGCTATTGGCTCGATCCGCCGGACGAGCGTCTGGACGCGCAAGGCGCGTGTGGATCTCCCTGCCACGATTCCCTTGGGCGTGCGCGTTTTTTTGTTCTGGCTTGCCGTGCTGATGTGGCGGCGCAGCAATCGGGGCAGCTGAAGTGTCACGGAGCCAACGGCGGGCGTGAAGGCTCGGGGAGGAGACTGTTACGTTTCGGCGCAGACGCGAGGTCGTGCTAGGTCGGTCTGCAGTGAGGTGCTATTATCGGGCCTGCTCTCTCCTCGTGAGCTCATCGGCTGCGCGCTTCTTCGCGGTGCGACCGCCTGCTCTTCTGGTTCGCACAGCCTCTCGAACACAACGACGCCCGACGGGACGAGGCCGCCGGGCGTTGGTGTTTATGCCTGTAGCCGTTTCGTGGGTCCTGGGCCCGCTCAGGTATACCATGACGGCGTGTCGGGCACTCCCCTAGGGGCAAGGGGGGCACCCTCCCGATTGTGCCTCGCACGTCCGGTGCCTACTCTGAACCGTGGCCTCGAAGCCTCCTTCGCGGTGACACCTGTCTCTGGCAGCGCCTCCGTTCACCTCGGCGCTGTGCAGCCCAGGTCTCTTCTCCGACACCTCGGCACGGCCCATCTGCTTGCGCTCATCTCCGCAGGCCCTTCTCCAACGCCTGTCCTCGTCGGCTCCGTCCGCCTCTGCCGAGAGGGGCCCGCGCCAGCCTGCGATCCCGCGCCGACGCGGCGGTTTGCTGCGTCGGCGCTTTTCTTGGGGACACGCCATCCGGTCGGCGGTCGCCACGACCGTCCAGCAGGCGTCACGACCGCTGAGGGGATGAGCCGAGGATCGAGGGGACGCAGCGCGTGACGTGCGAGCCCGCCAAAGCGGCTGTCATACTATCTTGCCGCTGCGCTCCGTTTTCACGCTGCTCGCATGAATCCACCCCTCGCCTCCTTGACCGACGAGCAACTCGTTGCCGCGTACCTCAACCAGGGGGACGAGCGCGCCTTCACCCTGTTGATGAAGCGCCATCAGGAGCGCGTCTTTGGTTTCCTCGTGGGGATGGTGCGCGACCGCGCGACCGCCAACGACCTCTTCCAGGACACGTTCTTCCGCGTGATCCAGGCCATGAACAAGCAGCGCGGGTCGTATGAGCCGCAGGGCCGCTGGCTCGGCTGGGTGCTCCGCATCGCGCGCAACGCGGCGCTGGATCACCTCCGCAGCCGCAAGAAGTTTACCGACGTAGCCCCCGCAGACGAGGACGACGGCGCGTCGTTCTGGGACCGTCTTGCCGACGACGAGCAGCCCGACGCGTTCGAGCAACTCCACCAGCAGCAGATCACGGACGAGCTGGCCGGGCTCATTGACCAACTGCCGCCGGAGCAGCGTGAGGTGGTCATGCTGCGCCACGAAGGCGACCTCACCTTTCGCGAGATCGCCGAGATCACCGACGTCTCGATCAACACGGCGCTCGGCCGCATGCGCTACGCTCTCATCAACCTCCGCAAGATGATCGACGCGGAGTTCGAGCCGGAGCGGGAGTCGATAAAAAAAAAGTCGCCGCGAAACGGCCTCCCGCGGCGGCCCCGCCTGAGAGCCGTTCCGCCAGCCGCGGCTCGGGCCGAGGCCGCCTGACGTGATTTCATACCCACACCCCAAAGAATCGAGCCGCCGACGCACGAGTTGCCTCCCATGCTGCGTTGCAGACTCCATCGGTGTTCCACCCCCACCCAGCCCCTGTGCCGCTGACTCCTGATTGATACTATGCCCGATCTGTTCGACCCGGTGCGTGCACTCTACGGTGAAGCACGCCCGGACGGTACGGTCCCGTCTCGCAACGACCTGAGCGACGCGGCCCGTGCTGAACTGGAAGCCTTGGCCCCGGTAAAGGCTGCGCTCGACGCCCAGCCGTCCCAGGCACCAGACGCTGCCGTGCTCGCAGCCATCCTGGATGCAGCTCGTGTCGCTGCGGTGTCAGGTGCCCCGCCAGCTACGCCTCGTGCCGCTGACCGCGCGCCCGTCCGCTCGTCTCGCTCGCGCCGTGCCCGAGTGGCGCTGCCCGTGCTTGCCCTGTTCGTATGCGGCGCAGTCGGCCTGAGTGTGTTCCTCCAGCAGCCGTCCGCTGAGCTGGCGACGGAATCGGTCGCAGAGGCACCGATTAGCGCAGCTCCAGCCCTGGACGTAGCGCCTGCGCTGGAGACAGCGACCGAGGCAATCCCAGAAGCCGCGAGCCGCGAGCTCCTGGCTCAGGGTGAAGAGCTCCGTCTGGAGGAAGCCGCTGCCCCGTCAATCTCGCCATCCGACACTGGGTCGCCAGAGGCTCCTGTTGCGAGCGCACCGGCTACGGGCACCTTGGCGACCGATGACGTGCCCGCCTCCCAGACCCTCGCCGTAAACGCCGACCAACTCACCGGTGACGTCGCAGCGTCCGATGCAGGCGAGGCTGCACCTGCCGCTGCCTTCGTTGAGGCTGCGCGCACCGCCGCGCCATCCGCCCGGGCTGTCCAGGCTCCTGCTCCCCGCGTCCGCATGCGTGCGACTGCAGGCACCCAGCCCGGCGTAGCGCTCGTGGCCGCCGAGCCGGTGGCGTGGGACACCGACGACGAAGACCTCCGCCTTCTCTCGCTCCGCCTTCAGACGCTCCGTGAGTCGAACGAGGGGCTTGCCTGGGACGAGCCGCCGGTCCCGCTCAGCGGCGGCGCGGCACTCCAGGGCCTTGACCTGACCTCCGACACGGTGCACGATGAGACGCGCGTCGGCTTCCATGCGGTGCCGCAGCGCACCGGCTGGATCCGTGTGCAGCAGGGGGGACAGTAGCAAGCTGGGCGCGTCAAATGAGACGCTGGTATGACACGCTCCGCACCACCGCATTCAGCAGGGGAGGAGCCCCGTGCGGTCGTAGTGATGGGGGTGAGCGGGGTCGGCAAGACCACCGTGGCTCGGGCGCTCGCTGAGCGGCTGGGCTGGCGCTGCGTCGATGCCGATGCCCACCACACCGAGGCTGCCATCGCAAAGATGGCGCAGGGGGTAGGGCTCACCGATGCCGACCGCGCGCCGTGGCTCGACGGCCTTGCGGGCGTCATCGTCGCGACGCTCGGGGAGGGCGCGTCCCTCGTGCTGGCGTGCTCAGCGCTGAAGCGGCCCTATCGAGACCGGCTCCGGCAGGCCGACGACACCGTGCGGTTTCTCTGGCTGGACGCCGATGCTGAGATCGTGCGCCAACGGCTCCAGGGACGCGCCGGACACTACGCAGGCGCAGATCTACTCGCGAGCCAACTAGCCGATTTCGAAGCGCCTGGCGTGGACGAACCGGACATCCTACGCCTCGATGCTGCGCAGCCTCTCGACGTTCTCCTGGACGAGGCGGTGCGGGAGCTGGCAGCCTAGGCGGCCTCCTGCTCGGCGGCCTCGAGCGCGAGGAGGTAGTCCTCGATACTGCCGACGGTCACGCGTGTCTCGCCTTTGACGCGCTTCGACTTGATGTCGCCGTGGCGGAGCAGCTTCTGCACCTGGTTGCGGTCGATGAGCTTGAGCAGCCGCCGGGCTTCGGTCCGCGTGACTGTGCCTTCGCGGTACTCCTCCGCAAAGTCGTGCAGCATCTCGTGCGAGCTCGGTGCGATGCGGATGAGGCGCTGCTCCTCGTTGTCGTCCGTGATGCCCCAGTCGAGGTCGGCGTCGATGAAGCCGCGGTCGGTCCAGCGAACGAGCGTCTGTTTCGAGATCTGGACCTCCTGCGAGAGCGTGTCGAGGTCGAGTTCGATGGGTTCGGGGGCCGACGCGAATACGGACATAGCGAGGTGGAGATGGGCAGAAGTGAAGGGCAGAGACGATAGCCTTGCAACGAAAGCCTGCGCCGATTGATCCGACCCCGACCCGGCTTCTGCGCGTCTCAGCCAGACACCGCGTCCCCGTCCACGGCGATCTCCACACGGGCGCAGGCGATGCTCTGTCCGAGCCCGCGCTTGAGGATGGGGTAGACCTGCACCATCGCCACGGCGAGCGCGAGCTCAACAGCCGCTTCCGTACCAATCGTCTCGGTGAGACGGACGCGCAACGCCTCCACCTCGTCCGTGCGTGCAGCGACGGCTTCGCCAAATTGGAGAGCGAGGTGTTCAGCCTCGCCTAGCGCCGTGGTATTGTCTGCCAGCGCCGCGCGCAGCACCTCGGGCGCGACGCCGTCGAGCCGGGCCGCGTTGACGACGTACTGCACGCAGGTCCCGCAGTCCTGCACCCGCGTCGCGCCGACCCGGGCGAGGTGCCAGGCGTCGCGCGGGGCATGCTTGCGGTGCGCAGCAGCAGGGACCGCGAGGGTGAACTTCGCGAAGAGGCCCGAGGACACGTCCGCGAGGCTGCGGAGGTAGTCGAGCGGCACGCCGAGCATCTGCTCGTGGTGCACGATGGAGCGCTTGATGAGCGGATTCATCGGGACGGGGTAGGCCGCGGTGATGGGAGCCCGCGCAGCGCTTCGTTCGACGTCGACCCGCGACGTTGGTCCTTACCCGGCTTCCCCATTCACGCTCACGTGGGCCAGCTCAGCGGTGCGGTCCGCGTTCTCCTCGAAGAGCAGATCGAGCAGGCCGACGAGCGCCTGGCGGAGCTTCGGACGTGGGACGACGAGGTCCACGAAGCCATGCTCCTGGAGAAACTCCGACGTCTGGAAGCCCTTGGGGAGGTCGCGGCGGATCGTCTCGCGGATCACGCGCGGCCCCGCAAAGCCGATGAGCGCGCCCGGCTCAGCGAGGTGGAAGTCGCCGAGCATCGCGTAGGAGGCTGTGACGCCGCCCGTGGTCGGGTTCGTCATCAGTGAGAAGAAGGGGAGGCCCTTATCGTCGAGGCGGGCGAGGTGGAGCGAGGTCTTCGCCATCTGCATCAGGCTGTAAGCGGCCTCCATCATGCGCGCGCCGCCGCTCTGCGAGATCACCATCACGGCGCGGTCTTCATCGTGCCCGCGCTGGATGGCCCGGCTGATAATCTCCCCCACGACCGAGTTCATCGAGCCGCCGATGAACGAGAAGTCCATCGCGGCGAGCGAGAACGGGTGGCCGCCCACTGTGCCGGTCGCGGAGACGGCGGCGTCGTTGAGGCCGGTCTTCTTGCGCGCGGCACGGAGGCGGTCGGCATAGGCTTTCCGGTCCTCGAACTTCAGCGGGTCCGTCGCGAAGAGGTTGTCGTCGTGGCGGGCGAACTGCCCGTCGTCGAAGAGCATCTTGCAGTAGCCGAGCCCGCTCATGGCGAAGTGGTGCCCGGCGGGCGTCACCATGTGGTTCTCCTTGAGCTCCCGGAGCGAGATCAACTCGTCCGTGATGGGGCACTTGCGCCAGTAGCCTTCCGGCGTCTCGTTTTTGTCGGCGGGAGCCGTCTGAATGCCCGCGGTCTTGCGCTTGAACCAGGCCATGAGGCTGCGAGGAGCGTGGATGAGGAGACAGGCGGGCCAGAGGGCGGGGTGGCCTCGGGGGCGTCGCTAGAAGAGCGGACGGGGCTTTCCGGCGACGAACTCTTTAAGGTACGACGGCTCGAACGAAGCCACGTCAACGCCACGCAGGTCGCCCGTGGTCACATCGAAGGCCGTGCTCTTACCGATGCGGGCCACGGTGGCTGCGGAAACGCCAAACATCTCGCCGTTCAGGACGTGCGTGTGGCCGGGTAGGAACTCCTCGTCGCCAGTGAGCAGGGCGGCGGCGGGGCCGAGAAGCCAGATCCGCTTGGCGTCGGGTGCAGGCCACCAGGATCGAAATTCCGCGAGGGGTACGGCCGCGGGCTCTGCGCCGGGCAGCATGAGCCGGATGTACTCGTGGGGATGATGTTGGAAGCCAGCCGCATAGACCTCGCCCCGCCGCGAGGGAAAGGCGACAACGACGTAGTCCCCGGACTGGGCAACGCCGTCGGTCTTGGTAGCGAGCGCCTCCAGCGAGCCGACGCCGACGAGCGCAGCGCCGGAGGCGAGGCAGAGGCCCTTCGCGGTGCTCACGCCGATGCGCAGCCCGGTGTACGAACCGGGGCCTTCCGAGACGGCGACGAGGTCGAGGTCGGTCGCCGAGCGGCCCGCGTGGGCGAGGACGTCGCGGATGAGCGGCATCAGGCGCGCGGCGTGCTGACGCGGCAGCCGCAGCGCCGCCTCGGCGAGCACCACGTTGTCTTCCAGCAGGGCGACGCTGCAGACGTCCGTGGCGGTTTCGATGCCGAGCGTGAGCATGAGTCGGTGGGCGGTGGGCGGTGGGCGGTGGACAGAATCAAGGAGAGTACGCCGAGCGCAACCACCGTCACTCATGCCGCAGCGTTTTCCAGCAGAATCTATCCACCGACGCACGGACGCACCGACTCGCCGACGAACGTACCCACCGAACCACCGGAACTCGTCTTGACATTTCCTTAACCAGCATCGACCTTCACCCTCCCTTCTCCGAAAGCGGTTCCAAGCCCGAGAAAGCGCCCGGGCCGCCCCTGTTTTTTATCGAACGGCTGCCTGCGGAGGGGCGGCCCCAGCCCCCACTGATCGAGGTATCCGTTATGAATGTCTACGACGCCGACCACGTTCGCAACATCGCTCTCGTCGGGCACCAGGGGAGCGGCAAGACGACGCTCTCCGAAGCGATGCTCTTCAGCGCCGGTGCCATCAAGCGCATGGGCACTGTCGAGGACGGCTCCACCGTGAGCGACTTCCACGACTCGGAGCACGAGCGCGGCATGTCGATTTTCTCAGCGCTGCTCCACGCGGAGTGGAAGGGCTACAAGATCAATATCCTCGACACACCCGGCTACCTCGACTTCGCGGGTGAGGTCGTCGCATCGCTGCAGGTTGCCGACACGGCGCTCTTCATCCTGGACGCGACCGAGGGCGTGCAGGTGGGCACCGAACTCGCGTGGACCTACTGCGAGATGACGGCAACGCCCGCCATGTTCGTCCTCAACAAGCTCGACGAGGAAGGCTCCGACTTCGAGACGGCGCTCGCGCAGGTGCAGGAGCGCTACGGCCGCGCGGCCACGCCCGTCCAACTCCCCGGCGGCAAGGGCACCCGCACCATCATCGACGTGCTCCTGATGAAGCAGATTCGCTTCGACGACGACGGCAAGGCGCACTTCGAGGAGATCGATGCGGCTTTCCGCGACCGCGCCGACGAACTCCACAACGAACTCATCGAGAACATCGCCGAGAACGACGAGGGGCTGATGGACCTCTACTTCGAGCAGGGCACGCTCACCGAGGACCAGATGCGCCAGGGCCTCCGCGCCGCGATGATCGAGCGCAGCCTGTACCCGGTCTTTCTCACGGTCGCGACCGAAAACGTGGGCGTTACGCGGCTGATGAGCTTCATCGACAACGTGGTGCCGAGCCCGAAGCTGATGCCCCCGCCGCCGCTGGAGAGTGGCTCCGTGGTGGCCGACCCCAGCGGCGACCCCGTCGCCTTCGTCTACAAGACCGAGGCGCAGGCGCACGTCGGCGAGTACAGCTACTTCCGCGTCTACCAGGGCACGCTGGAGCAGGGCCAGGACCTCGAAAACGCGCACAACAGCGGCACCGAGCGCCTCGGCGCGCTCTACGCGATCAACGGCAAGGACCGCGATGGCGTCAAGCACCTCGTCGCGGGTGACATCGGCGCGACGGTCAAGCTGAAGGACACCGGCACCAACGACACGCTGCGCCTCAAAGGCTCTGACGTGGTCGTGACGCCCATCGAGTTTCCCGAGCCGCGCTACCGCGTCTCCGTGCGCGCGTCGAAGTCCGGCGAGGAAGACAAGCTCGCGCAGGGGCTCCACCAACTCGTCAAGGAGGACCCGTCGCTGCACGTGGAACACGACCCGCACCTGAGCCAGATCACACTCGCGGGGCAGGGCGAGATGCACCTCAAGGTGGCGCAGTACCGCCTCGATCACCGCGCGGGCGTCCATGTGGAGTACGACCAGCCGAAGGTGTCCTACCGCGAGACCGTCCAGGGGCGCTCGCGCTCGTCGTACCGCCACAAGAAGCAGTCGGGCGGAGCCGGACAGTTCGCCGACCTCTCGATCATGGTCGAGCCGCTCACGGACACGTTCGACGTGCCCGACGACATGAAGCAGCGCGGCGAGCACATGATGGAGACCGACTGGGGCGCGAAGATCCACTTCGTGGACGCCATCGTCGGCGGCGTGATCGACATGCAGCGCTTCTTCGGCGCGATCCAGAAGGGCGTCGCCGACGCGCTCAAGGAGGGCCCGATCGCGGGCTACCCCGTGGGCAATGTCCGCGTGGTTGTCTTCGACGGCGGCATGCACTCGGTCGACTCGAACGAGAACGCCTTCAAGACCGCCGCGAAGCAGGCCTTCCGCATCGGCTTCCGCGAGGCGCAGCCCGCCATCCTGGAGCCGATCCAGGACCTCGAAGTCAAGATCCCGGAGGAGTACCTCGGCGACGTGATGAGCGACCTCAACACGCGCCGCGGCCGCATTCAGGGCATGGAGGCGAACGGTCCGTTCCAGGTCATCAAGGCGCAGGTGCCCGAGGCGGAGCTGTATCGCTACTCGACCTCGCTCCGCTCGATGACACAGGGTCGCGGCCTCCACGTCGCCCGCCCGAGCCACTACGAGGCGATGCCGCGCCACGTCCAGGACGCCCTCATGGCTGAGCGCGGCGAGCTGGAAGAAGCGTAGTGGGGTGTGGGCGTATGAGAGTGTGAGCGTGTGCCATGTCAATCCACCACGATGAAGACGTCCAAGGTTGCCCGGATCTCGTGGGTCTCTACATGCGGCACGAGCCGGAGCATATCCCTCTGCTGTTGCGCAACGTTGAGAATCAAGAGCCGTCTGGGCGACTTGAAGCCTTCAGCGATCTGTTCAACTTCACGGTTGACTTCGAACACCAGCAGGTCACTGTTCAGGACGATGGCGGCTACTTCTACAGCCTCGACGAGGATCGCAAAATGGTGATCGGACTCGCCGAGTTCGTCTGTCGGCTGAAGTCTTAGCCGGTTCGGCGAAGTGGGCCAGGGGCGGAGGCACGCCCACACCCTCATACTCTCACACCCCGACGCCCGTCTCGCACCACATCACCACGTGTGGGCCGATGCCGTCGATCTCGAAGATCGGGCTGACGACGTGGCAGCCGAGGCGCTCGTAGAACGCCTGGGCACCGGTGCGGGCGTTGAACCAGAGCACGGCGGCTCCCGCCTCTGCCGCGTGCTGGCGGATGGCCTCGAAGGCGAGGCGGCCGAGACCCTGGCCCCGGTAGTCCGGGTGCGTCGCCATCCCGCGCAGGCGATACGCGGTAGCGCGGTCGGTCGCGGGGATCGCGCCGATGACGGTGCCGTCGGGGAGAAGCCGTACCGGTTCTGGGAAGCCCGATGCGATGCTGACGATACCGTCGTCGGTCGGCCCGCCGTCTACGAAGACAGCGACGTGGGCGACGCCGGGGGCGTCGTCGTCGGCGTAGCGCGTAGTAGAAAACGGTTGGCCTGCGCGCAGCACGAGGTGGCGCAGCGGGCGGATCGCCTCGGCAGAGACGGCTTCGACGCGGGGCAACATGGTAGTCAGGACAGCAGACGGTGTGGCTCAGAAGAATAGCGCCTCGGGAGCCTCCGTGCGCTCTGGCTTTGCAGCCATGCACTCTTCCATCCGAGCACTGCGCGTCTTATCGTGTCAGCACGTTTACCAACCAACCTAGGCAGCCATGTCAGAAATGAAGTTCTGGTACCGCGAGGTGCTCTCGAAATACGCCGACTTCACGGGCCGCGCTCGCCGCAGCGAGTACTGGTACTTCACCCTGTTCAACATGCTCGTGGTCATTGCGGCGATTGCCATTGGCGGTGCGGCCGTTGGCTTCTACGGCGAGGGCCTCGGCACAGGCATCTTCCTGTCGGTCTACGGCTTTGTGATCCTCTACGCCATTGCGATGGCGATCCCGTCGCTGGCCGTATCCGTGCGGCGGCTCCACGACACGGGGCGCACGGGCTGGTGGTACCTGATTACGTTCGTGCCCTTCGGCTCGCTCGTGCTGCTGTACTTCTTCGTGGTCGAGGGCGACTACGGCCCGAACGCGTACGGCCCCGATCCGAAGGGGGTAGACGACCTCAATGCCCGCATCGACGAATTGTACGACGACGGCGGAGCGTACTGAGCTTGGTGGCCTCCAGGAGAGGATGTGCGATTTATAGCGGGTGGGATCCTCACGCCCGTTTGACTCGTGCGCCAAACCCGCTGCTTCCGCGTTTATGTCGCCCGCGCATTCCGAGGGCTCGCCCCGGCCAAGATGCTGCTGCTCGGCTACCTGACCTGCGTGGTCCTCGGCTGGATCGCACTGTCGCTGCCGTGGGCACAGGCGCTTCCGGGCACCTCGTCACTCGACCACCTCTTCATCGCGACGAGCGCGGTCTCTACGACGGGTGAGGAACGGAGCGATAGGCGGTGGTGTCGAAACCTGCACACGGCTGTACCCGGCAGCTCGTCTCGACTACTCGGCAACGCATGGCCCTACGACTCATCGAAATTATCGGGGCGGACCCGCTGCCCGACGGCCTCCCGGAGACGCTGCGCGACGACAAGGCCGAGCGTACCGACGGCACCGTCGTACATCGGCTCCTCGTGCGTAGCGACCAGGTCGAGCCGATGCTCAACGCGCTGGAAGACGCCGAGGTCTATGTGCTGAGCGTCGAGGCGGTGCTGCCGCCCGTGGAGGACGACCTCGATCCGGAGCCGGAAGAGAAGGCCCCAGGATTGCGCTGGTTCGGCGAGGTCAGCCTGAGCGAGATCTCGGAGCGTGCTCGCGACGCGGCGGTACGTAGCGGACTCGACCTCGCGCTCGTGGCCTCGTCGTCCGTGCTCGCTTCAGCAGGGATGCTCCAGGGGAATTAGGCCGTCGTTGTGGGCGGCATGGTGATCGCGCCCATCATCGGTCCGCTCTTGGCCGTGACGTTCGGGCTCACTATCGTGCGGATGCGGCTCGTCGGGACCGCACTCTGGACCTCGGCGCAGGGGTTTGCCACCGCTCTCGTCCCGGCAGTCCTACTCGGCTTGCTCATCGACGTGGACCTGGAGGCGGAACTGCTGGCGCTGCGCACGCAGGTGACGTGGTGGGACCTGGGCGTCGGGCTGGCCGCGGGGATCGCGGGAGCGGTCTCGTTCGCGCAGGACGCCCGCACGGCGATGGTCGGCGTGATGGTGGCCGTCGCACTCGTGCCACCCGTGGCCGCGATGGGGCTCTGCCTCGGCGAGGGGGCTTGGTCGGAGGCACTCAGGGCCTTGGGGCTGGCCGGGATCAACGTCGGGACGATCCTCGCGGCAGGGGTCGTGACCTTCCTCGTGCTCGGCGTGCGGCCCGCCTCTGAGGATGAAGGCTGCGAAGCAGAGTCGGACGAGGCGACCGTAGCCCAGGCCGAGGCCGCTTGAGCGAGACGGCTGCTACGCCGCACCTTTGAGCGACTTCTCCAGCGCGGCGATCTCGTCGCGGAGCTCGGCGGCGCGCTCGAACTCCAGCCGCTCCGAGGCTTCCTCCATCTCGCGGGAGAGCTGCGCCACGAGGTCACGCTTCTGGTCGTCGGTGAGGTACTGCATCACCGGGTCGGCCACCTTCGGCAATTGCTCCGGGCCGCTGTAGAAGCTGGACGGGCCTTCCTCTTCGGCCTTGTGATCGGCGATGGCCGTCCCGCGCTTGATCTGGTCAGCGGACTTCGTGACGGTCATCGGCGTGATGCCGTGCTCCTCGTTGTAGGCCTCCTGGAGTTCGCGACGGCGCTCCGTCTCGTCCATCATGCGCTGCATCGAGTCGGTGACGCGGTTGGCGTACATGATGACTTTCCCGCCCGCGTTGCGCGCCGCGCGACCCGCCGTCTGGATGAGCGACCGCTCAGAGCGGAGGAAGCCTTCCTTGTCCGCGTCGATGATGGCGACGAGGGAGACTTCGGGGAGGTCGAGGCCCTCGCGGAGTAGGTTCACGCCGACGAGTACGTCGAACTCGCCCAGCCTGAGGTCGCGGAGGATGTCGACGCGTTGGAGCGCGTCGATCTCGGAGTGGAGCCAGCGCACGCGGATGCCGAAGGCGTCGAGGTACTCCGTGAGGTCCTCGCTCATGCGCTTCGTGAGCGTCGTCACGAGCACGCGCTCCTTCCGGCGGACGCGCTGGCGGATCTCCTCCAGCAGGTCGTCGATCTGGCCGTCCACCGGGCGCACCTCCACGTTCGGGTCGAGGATACCCGTCGGGCGGATGATCTGCTCCACGATCACGCCGTCCGACTGCTCGATCTCGTAGTCAGCGGGCGTGGCGCTCACGAAGATCACGTTCTTGTGGAAGCGCTCGAACTCCTCATAGGTGAGCGGTCGGTTGTCGAGGGCCGACGGCAGCCGGAAGCCGTGCTCGACGAGGTTGAGCTTGCGGGCTCGGTCGCCGTTGTACATCCCGCGCACCTGCGGCACGGTGACGTGGCTCTCGTCCATGACGAGCAGGAAGTCCTCGGGGAAGTAGTCAAGGAGGCAGCTCGGCCGGGTGCCGGGCGCACGGCCGTCCATATGGCGGCTGTAGTTCTCGATGCCCGAGCAGTAGCCGACTTCCTTGATCATCTCTAGGTCGAAGAGCGTCCGCTGCTCCAGCCGCTGCGCCTCCACGAGCTTGTCCTCAACGCGCAGCACTTCGAGCCGCCAGCGCAGCTCTTCCTCGATAGACTTGATCGCGCGGTCGATCTGGTCCTCGGGCGTGACGAAGTGCTTAGCGGGGTATATCGTGACGATCTCTTCAGGCTCGGCGAGCTCGGCTCCGGTGAGCGGGTCGATCCGCACGATGCGCTCGATCTCGTCGCCCCAGAAGCTGAAGCGGTAGGCCTGGTCCTCGTAGTAGGCGGGGAAGAGATCGACCGTGTCGCCGCGCACACGGAAGGCTCCCGGCGCGAATTCGATGTCGTTGCGCTCGTA
>JBCCRG010000002.1:0-30673 GCA_039208155.1 Bacteroidota bacterium
CGTCGTGCGTGGGCCCGAGCCCGCCTGTGATGACGACGAGCGCCCCCTCTGCATAGCCCTCGCGCAATGCGGCGTGGATGGCAGCAGCATCGTCCCCCACCGTGACGTGGCGGGCAACTCAGCCTCTCCGGCATCGACGTGCGCCGCCACGTCACGGTGGGGGACGATGCTGCTGCCATCCACGCCGCATTGCGCGAGGGCTATGCAGAGGGGGCGCTCGTCGTCATCACAGGCGGGCTCGGGCCCACGCACGACGACGTGACCAAGAAGGCCGTTGCGGATTTCTTCGGGAAGGGGATGCAGGTCGACGCCGACCTCGAAGTAGCCATCGCGGAGCGCTACCGCACGCGCGGCCGTCCTGTCCCGCCGAGCACGACCTCGATGGCGCTCGTCCCCGAGGACTTCGACCTCCTCGCCAACCCCATCGGGACTGCGGCAGGGCTGTGGTACGAGGACGCGCAGGAGGGCCGGCGTCGTCTCGTCGCCGTGATGCCGGGCGTGCCCTACGAGATGGAGGCTATTACGAAGACCGCGCTCCTCCCGAAGCTCCGCGCGGCGCACGACGGCCTCGTGATCCTGCACCGCACGCTGCTGACGGTCGGCTACGGCGAGACGATGCTCGCGCAGCAACTCGGGGCCGACAAGGGCGACCTCATCCCGTTCCTGGGCGCTCACGATCAGGGCGGGGACCACCTCGGCCTCGCCTATCTCCCTGGGGCGGGCGGCGTCCGCCTCCGCCTCACCGCCAAGGGTGACGACCGTGCCGAGGCCCAGGCCCTCCTCGACCGCTTCGCTGCCTTCGTGCGCGACCGCCTCGGCGACGCGATCTACGGCGAGGGCGACGACACGCTCGAAGCCATCGTCGGCGCGATGCTGGCCGAGCGCAGCCTCACGCTGGCGGTGGCGGAGAGCTGCACCGGCGGGCGCGTCATGGAGCAACTCGTCAAGGTCTCGGGGGCCTCGGCCTACCTGCGCGGCGGCGTCGTGGCCTACTGCAACTCCGTCAAGCGCGACCTCCTCGGCGTGGACGCTGCCACGCTCGACGAGCATGGGGCCGTCAGCGAGCCCGTCGTCCGGCAGATGGCCGAGGGCATCCGCGCCCGCACCCGAGCCGACGTCGCGGTCGCTACGAGCGGCGTCGCTGGGCCGAGCGGCGGCACGCCGGGGAAGCCCGTAGGCACGCTCTGGCTCGCGTATGCCGACGATGCCGGTACCTACGCCGTCCGCCTGCAACTCGCGCAGAACCGCGCGCTCAACATCCGCCTCTCCACGATGGCCGCGCTGAACCTGGTGCGCCGTCAACTCCTCCGCCGGAATGGGTGAAGAGTTAAGGGTAAAGAGCAAGGAGCGCGCACAGGCTTGCCGCCGTACCCAAGACGAGTTTGCTTGCCTCACCGCCTCACCGCCTCACCGCCTCACCGCCTCACCGCCTCACCGCCTCACCGTGAGCTTTCGCCCCCGAAGCCGTCCTGATGCTGCCGACGAGCCTGAGCGCCCGCCGTTGACGGCCGGCACCGTCACGCGGCTGGTGCAGCAGCAGAAGAACACCGACCGCGTCTCCGTATTCCTGGATGGCGCGTTTGCGTTCGGGCTGACGAAAGACCTCGCGGTGACGGAAGGGCTGCGGAAGGGCCGAGCGCTCACGGTAGCAGAACAGGAGGCGCTGCTGGTGCGCGACGAGGGGTTGCGCGCCCGACGTAAGGCGCTCGATGTGCTCAGCTACAAGGCGCGGACTTCCAGCGAACTCCGCCGTAAGCTCCGCGACACCGGCTTCGGAGAGCCCGCCATCGAGGCGGCACTTGCTCGGATGGAAGAGCTTGGCTACCTCGACGACGCGGCCTACGCCCACGCCTACGCCAAGGGTCGCTTCGCCGGACGCGGCTACGGTCCGCAGCGCATCCGCTCCGACCTCATGAAGCGCGGTCTCGACCGCCGCCACATCGACGCGGCGCTGGCCGACCTCGCGGAGCCCGACGACTTGGTCGAGACGGCGCTCCGCCACGGACGCAAGCGCTGGGACCGTCTCGCCAGTGAGTCTGATCCGCGCAAGCGCACGAAGAAGACCTACGACTTCCTCCTCCGGCGCGGCTACGGCTTCGACACAGCGCGGCGCGTGGTCGAGACGCTGCAGCAGGAAGACGAAGACCGCGACGCATAATGGCTGAATTACCCCAAACACCTGGTCGTGACGACGAACGCGTAGAACAGGAGGTGATCCTGGACGTCCCAGCAGGGCAGGTCACCGACACACGGCTCGATGTCTATCTCACCCGTTTTCTTCCGAACGTTACCCGCTCGAAGGTCCAGCGGGGTATCAAGGACGGGCGCGTGACGGTCAACGGCCAGGTCGTGACGAAGCCCTCGACTGTCGTGCAGGCGGGCGACCGGCTCGTGGCGAAGGTGCTTCGGCCGCCGCCCATCGATCTCACGCCTGAGGCGATCCCGCTCGACGTCGTCTACGAAGACGACACGCTGCTCGTCGTCAACAAGCCCGCAGGGATGGTGGTGCACCCGGCCTACGGGCACCGCTCGGGGACGCTTGTGAACGCGCTCCTGCATCACGTCGGGGCAGGGCCGCTGGCCTACGACGACATCGAAGAGGAGGACGACGAGGACGTAGGCCTCGCCACGAAGGACGCCGGCCCCCGTTTCGACGGCGATCCGGTTGTGCGCCCGGGGCTCGTGCACCGTCTCGACAAAGACACGACGGGGCTGATGGTGGTCGCGAAGACAGACATAGCGCTGAGCCACCTCGCCAAGCAGTTCGCCGCCCGGACGACGCGCCGCCGCTACCTCGCGCTGGTCTGGGGCGTCCCCGACCCGCCCGTGCAGCGCATCGAGACCGAGCTGGGCCGCAGTCCGCGCGACCGCAAGCGGATGGCTGTCGTGAAACCGGGCACGGGCAAGCTGGCGATCACCCACCTGGAGACGCTCGAAGCGCATGCCCACACGGCGCTCTGCCGCTTCCGGCTGGAGACGGGCCGCACGCACCAGATCCGCGTCCACGCGCGCCACCTCGGCCACCCGCTCTTCGGCGACCGCACGTACGACGGCGACCGCATCGTCTATGGCACCGCCGTCGGCAGCCGCGCGAAGTTCATCGCCAACCTGTTCGCGGCGCTGCCCCGCCAGGCGCTCCACGCGCACACGCTCGGCTTCGAGCACCCCGAGAGCGGCGAAGCGATGGACTTCAAGGCCCCACTTCCGGACGACATGGCGCACGTGCTTGCGCGGCTCCGGCAAGTTGAAGGCGGAGGCCCCGAGTACGATGAGGTCGGCTGAGCGCGGAGGTTGCCGCGGTAGGAGCAAGGCGGTAGGTTGAGCGTGTTGCCTCACCTGTGGTCGCCATGAGTACACCCGCCTCGACCGACACCATCGAACCTGACGAGCCGCCGCAACCTTCCGTGCCGGTGGCTCCCGCCTCGTGCGCCAACTGCGGGGCATCGCTCGTGGGGCCGTACTGTGCCGCGTGTGGGCAGAAGGACCAGCCACTGCGGCAGCCCGTTCACCGCGTGGTCATTGAGACGGCGGCGGAGGTGCTAGGCATCGATGGACGACTCTGGCGGACGCTGGCGCAGCTCCTGCTCCCTGGCCGACTCACACGCGTTTACCTCAACGGCCGCCGGACGCGCTACGTCCGCCCGCTGCGGCTCTACCTCCTCGCGACGCTGCTTTTCTTCTTCCTCGTCAACGTCCTGGATCCCGTCGGATCGAGCACGGGGCTGGAACCTGTTGCCGCAGCGGACACCACTATCACGGCGGCGGCCCGCATCGCGGAGCTAGACAGCGCCCTGGCGGAGCGCACGGCGGCAGTCGAAGCGCAACAGGCGGTGGTCGACTCGCTGCGTGCGGTACTCGACGGGGCGGACAGCACGGCCGCTGACGTATTGGACGAGGCCGAGGAGGACCTCGGTAGCCTTGTGTGGGCGACCAGGTCGCGGCGCGCGCGGCACCAGACCTGGCAGCGCGACTACCTGGCGTCGCTCCCGTCCGACAGCCTCATTCAGCCCGGAAGCATCGAGGTGGCCGCCGACTTCCTGTTCCCAGACGACGACTTCTACGTGGACGTGGGGTTGCCCGCCTGGGCGAGCGGGGGTGCTGCGCTCGAGCGCCTCAGAGCCGCCCGTACCGACGACGAGCGCCGGGCCGCCGTCGCGGACCTGCTGCGCAGCACCATCCGGCAGATCCCGACGGTGATGTTCCTGCTGCTGCCCTTGTTCGCGTTCCTGCTGAAGGTCGTTTATCTCCGCCGCGACTGGTACTACAGTGAGCACCTTGTCCTCGCGCTGCACGTCCACGCGTTTGCGTTCTTCGTCTTCACCGTAGTCGCATTGCTCATTCTGCTCCCGGTGTCCGACGTTCTCGTCGTTCCGCTCTACCTATCTGTGCCGCTCTACGTCTTTCTGGCGCAGAAACACGTCTACGGCCAGGGTTGGCTGAAGACGGCCGTGAAGGGCGCGATGCTAGGTGGACTCTACCTCCCCGCCCTCGTCGGGGGGATTGTGTTTGCGGTCTTGCTTGCGGCGGCGTTCGGGTGAGCCACAGTCTTAGGTGCACCCCGGGTTCCTGGCGCTACGGTGCTTCGATGAGAAGGGTGTTGAAGGTGCCTGAGATCTTGGCATACCGCGGCGCGGGCGTATGTCCTATGGGGTGGAGCAGTCAAATTGCGAGAACTCCACCTCGTGTGTGCTCAGCCCAGTACACGCTCGTCACCGATGGTGTTCAAGGCAACGTGGCCTGAGTTGGCGGTCCACAGGCCCGAGGGAGAGAGCCTCCGGGGGGCGTCGGTCGGCAAATACAGGCGCTGCGAAGTGGTATGGGTCCGTTGGCTACGTCTCCTACCGACGCGTCATTTCGACGCCAGCCAGGCAGCTCTCGGAGTGGACGACGAGACCACTGGGCAGAAGGTGGAAGTGATGCTGGTGGCTTCTGTCGTGCAGCGTGACCTCGTCCACCGCCATTGCCGGGTCGATGGCGAGGCGCATATCGTCGGGATCAGCGTCCCGGTCAAAGCGGACGACGCCGTCCACGATGGTGTGCGTCGGGATCGCGTAGATGCTCAGTGGGTGCCCGTCGAAGAGGGCCAGGTCCGCATCCTTACCGACTTCGATGGAGCCGATACGGTCGTCGATGCCGAGTTGCCAGGCGGGGTTGATGGTGATGAGCGCGAGTGCCTCGTCGTCGGTGAGCCCGCCGTAGCGCTGCGCCTTCGCAGCCTCGTGGTAGAGGTGACGGATGAGCTCGCGCGAGTCCGAGTTGATCGACGTACGCACGCCGTTGCGGGTGAGGACGGCGGCGTTGTAAGCGGTCGAGTAGTAGACCTCAAACTTGTAGGCATACCAGTCCGAGAAGATCGACGCCCCGGCTCCGAACTCGGCGAGTTCGGGCGCGACCTTGAAGCCCTCATTGACGTGCTGGAACGTGATTCGCTCGACGCCGAAATCGCTGAGCACGTCCATCAGCATCAGGATCTCGTCGGCGCGGTAGCTATGCGTGTGAATGAGGATGTCGCCCGCGAGGACGCCCGCGAGCGCTTCGAGGCGGTCGTCGAAGGGGACGTGCGTGATCGGCTGCCCTTCCTCCACGGATGCGAGGTAGGCGGCGCGCGCCCCGGCGTAGCGCTCGGCCTCCGTGAAGGCGCTGCGGAACACCTGCTCGATGCCCATGCGGCTGAGCGGGCGGATGTCGCGACCCCGCCCGTGGACGCGGATCGGGTTCTCGCCGAGCGCAAACTTGATCGTCGGCGGCGCGCCCTCCATCTTGAGCGACTCGGGGTCGAACGTGCCCCAGCGGTGTTTGAGCGTCTCGTTCTGCCCGCCGATGACGTTGGCCGAACCGTGCATCGCGTGGCTGACCGTGACGCCGCCGGCGAGCGCGCGGTAGATCCCGAGGTCGAGCGGGTCAACGACGTCGCCCACGTCCACTTCGGCCGTCACCGGGGCCGTCCACTCGTTCACCGACGAGATGCCGAGGTGCGAGTGCGCATCGATGATGCCGGGCATGAGAAACTGGCCCGCCGCGTCGATCACACGAACGCCGCGTGGGGCCTCCAGGCTGGTGCCGATCTCAGCGATCCTGCCTTCGCGAACCAACACATCGGTGTTCTCCAGCGTGCCGTTGGTGACCGTGAGCACGGTGGCCCCCCGGATCAGCAGGTCGCCACGCGCATCGGGTGGCGGTAGGTCAGGCTGCGCGGTCGCGGTGGGCGCGAGCAGGACAAACAGGCAAAAGGAAAAAAGGCGATGCATGGTGAAATGCCGAGCTGCGTCTGCCAAAACAAAGGACCAAGGACGAGGGACCATCGACTACTCCGGCTGCCGCGTGGCCTCCATGGGGATCGTGAAGTCGCCGCCCTGGACTTCGAGCGCGCCGGAGAACGTGTCGCCGTCGATGAGGCCGGTGCCGATGATGCGGCCCATGCCAGGGGCGTCGAAGACCATCGTGAGGACGTTGCCCTCGAGCGTCACCGAGTCGAACGTGACCGTGCCTAGCTGCGGCGTGGTGATCGAGCCCGAGAGGTTGTCGGCACTCCCTTCGAGGGTGAAGGTGCCCGAGGTCGGGTTGCCCGGCACCTCGGCGGTGTAGTCCCACGTGCCCGTCGCGATGACGACCGCGTCCGGATCGGCCCCCTCGGGCGCCTCGGTCTGCTCCATCTCGAACAGGTGCCCGTCTACGACGACGTAGCGGATGGGCGTGTCCTCCTCGAAGTACGAGCCCTGCGTGACGACGAGGTTGCCCATCCGGCCCGCCTCAACGGTCCCATGCATCGCGCTAAGGCCGACGAGGTCCGCGGCGTCCGTCGTCAGCGCGGCGAGGGCGGCGTCCTCCGAGAGCCCGGCCGCGATAAGGCGGCGCAGGTTGGCGCGCACGTCGCCGGGCTTCATGTCGAAGAGCGCGAATGCGAAGGGGACAGCGCGCCCCTCGAGGTCAGCGGCGCTCCCTTCGAGGCGCTCCATCGCGGCGCGGCGCTTCGCCATGAGCGCGTCGCGCTCCGCGTCGAGGCCCTCGTAGGAGAAGGTGCGTGTCGCCAGGGCCGCGTCGCTGGCCGTCGAGTCCTCCTCCAGCGCGTCGGGTAGGTCTAGCGAGAGCAGCAGCGGACGGTCCTCGGCGGCGAGGCGGTCCGCGAGCGGCGTCGCGTCGAGGAGGCCAGCCAACAGCACCTCGGTCCCCGTGTCGGCTGCCAGCTTGAGCGCCCGGTGGGCTTCGTTGGAGTCGTCCACGACGAAGAACAGCACCTGGTCGCCGCGTGCGGCCGGGGCGAGCGCGTCCATGACGGGGTCGTAGGTGAGGCGCCCACGCCCGCGCGGTACCTCCGCGTAGGTCTCGGCGGCGGCGTCCATCTCGCTGGCCTGCTGCATCAGCTCGCGCATCCGCGCGATGATGGCCATCGGCGTGGCCGGGTAGACGCCCGGCGCGGTGTCAAACTGGGCGAGCTGCGCCACGTCGCCGCGCAGCACCATCGACTCCGGGGTGTCGCCCGCGAGCAGGATGAGCGCCGTCGTCCCGGCGAAAAACCCGTCCCGGGGAGCTACGTGGGCGGCCGTGAAGCCGATCTCGCGGAGCTGCTCGATTCGTCCCTGGTCGGCATCGAGCAGGGCGCGCACGTCGCGGTCGGGCGTAAGGCCCGCGTAGGTGCGCGGCGGCTCGTCGGGGTTGTCGATGTCGGGGTCGTCACCATCGGGCTTCGGGACACCCGCATAGCCCAGCGCGTCGATGAAGCCCGCGTACACCGTCAGCGAGTCGGCCTCGATGACGCGGGCGTCGAACGGGATCGTGACATCCGGTCCGACGGCGTCGATGAGCCCGTCGCGCACGACGACGGTGGCCCGGTCGAGCACCTGGCCGGGAGCTTGGACGACGCGCGCGTTCGTAAACGCCAGCGTGCGCGTGACAGGGCGGAGGGGCGTGTCCTCGGTGACGGCGCGTTGCGCGTGGACCGAAGGGATCGAGCTGCCGAGCACCAGCAGCGAGAAGAGCAGGGCGAGGAAGCGCATAGAAGAGCCGCGTGGAAGAGCCGGGCCCGAAGATAGCGTCCCCATGGAAACTGCCGACGAAGACTTCTGCGCCGAAGGGCGTACGCGACCGATCTTGCAGGGCCCTCTCCAGCATCCGTTCGCCATGAGCCGCCGCGCATTCGTCACCGGAGGAACCGGCTTCGTCGGGAGCCACCTCGTCGAAGAACTCCTGGCGCGTGGGTATGCCGAGGTGCGCTGCCTCGTGCGCTCGCGCCGCAAGTGGCTCGACGGCCTCGCCATCACCCCAGTCGCGGGCGGACTCCACGACCTCGACGCGCTCCTGGACGGCGTCGCGGGCGTCGACGAGGTCTACCACGTCGCCGGGCTCACGCGGGCGCGCACGCAAGACGAACTCGACCGGGCGAACGTCTCCGGCACGCTCAACGTGCTCGAAGCGGTGCGCACGGCCGCGCCGTCGGTGCGGCGGGTGGTGGTGGTGAGTAGCCTCGCTGCCGTCGGGCCGAGCCCCGTGGAGGCAGGACAGCCACAAGCGCTCGACGAGGAGGCCCCGCTCGCGCCGATCTCGATGTACGGCCGCAGCAAGGCCACGATGGAGTGGGCGCTCGACGGGTGGCGTGCGAAGCACCCCGGTGCGCCTGCGATTACCCTCGTTCGCCCGCCCGCCGTCTACGGTCCACGTGAGGCCGACATCTTCACGATGATCCAGACAGCCAGCCGCGGGCTGTTCCCCATCGTCGGCGACGGTGCCACGAAGGCGCTCTCGCTCGTCCACGTCCGCGACCTGGTGCACGGCATCGTGGATCTGGCGGCGTCACCGCTGGCTGAGGAGGAGACCTATTTCGTCGGGAGCGAGGCCGCGTACTCCTGGTCCGAGATCCGCGACGCGGTCGTGGGCGCGCTCGGCGGGTGGACGCTCACAGTGAAGGTGCCGCCAACGCTCGTCACCGGCATCGGGACGGTGGTGGAGAAGGTCGCCGGGGTGTTCGGGCAATACCCGCCGCTCAACCGCGAGAAAGCGGAGGAGGCGCGCCATGCCTGGATCTGCTCCGTCGCGAAGGCCAAGCGGCACGTCGGCTTCGCGCAGACCGTCCCGCTCGACGCTGGGATGCAGGAGACCGTCGCGTGGTACCGCGCCGAAGGCTGGCTCTGAAGCGGTACCGCCCGACGCGAGTTACTTTAGCGATGTGTCCCGCTCACCGCCTCGCCTTCGCGTGTCTTCGCTGCTCCAGCGCCTTCCGCCTCCGATCTCGACACCGCTGCGTCGGCTTCTGCGCCAGCCCGAGGACCCGCGTTTGGAGGCGGCTGTCTCGATCCTGGCCGGCTGCCCGCTCTTCGCCTGCTTTCGCCGCGCCGACCTCTACGACCTCGCGCGCCACGTCCACACCCGCGACTACGACCGCGGCGAGGTGATCTACTTCGCGCGCGACCCAGGGCTGGGGCTCTATGTCGTCGTGCACGGAGCCGTCTCGCTCTGCACCCGCTGCGACGACGGTGGGGTGGGCAGTGCCGATGACGAGGTCGTGCACCGTGTCGGTCCGGGGGGGACGTTCGGCGAGCGGGCGCTCCTCGGCGAGCACCGCCGCGCGACCCGTGCCGAGGCGGCCGACGACACGCGCGTGCTCGGCTTCTTCCGCCCCGACTTCAAGACCCTCATCAAGCGCCACCCGAAGCTCGGGACGCAGGTCGCGCTCGCCGTGGGCCAGTACCTCGCCGCCCGCGAGGCGCTCCTCCGCGACGCCCTCTCGGCCTCCGAGTCGCCCGTCGCGGTGAATCGGCTCCTCTACGGCCTCCGCGTCCCGGACGGCACCTGCGATCCGATGCTGTTTTTCCGGTAGGGGCTTCGCGACCGCAGTGGTGCGGTGGGTTTTGGATGGAGGTCGAACTGCGCGGCGCGGCGCGGGTTTGAAAGCTTTCGCACCGACTCTCCGATTCCCCGACCCCCATGTCCACTGATACGCGTCCGCCCAAGATCAAGCGCGGGGCCTCCGTCGAACTGACCCTCGAAAAGTTCGCGGACCGAGGCAAGTCGCTCGCCCGGGTCGACGGCTACGTCGTTTTCGTACCGCGGGGCGTACCGGGCGACCGCGTACGCGTCGGCATCCGCAAGCGCAAGCGGAGCTACGCGGAGGGCGTGATCGAGGAGGTGCTGACGCCGAGCCCCCTCCGCACCGACCCGCGCTGCACCTACTTTGGGACGTGCGGCGGCTGCAAGTGGCAGCACGTGCAGTACGACGCCCAGCTCGAAGCGAAGCGCCAGAGCGTCGCTGAGGCGTTCGCGCATGCCGGGGGCTTCGAGGCGTCCACGTCTGGAGCAGTGGGCATCAACGTGCTGCCGACCATCGGGATGGAGACGGCAGACGGTGCTGCGCCGTTTTTCTACCGCAACAAGATGGAGTTCAGCTTCTCGGCGCGGCGCTGGCTCACCGACTGGGAGATCGCGACCGGCGAGCAGTTCGACACAAGCTTTGCGCTTGGCCTCCACGCGCCCGGCCGCTTCGACGCCGTCCTCGACCTCGACGCGTGCTACCTGCAGTCCGAGTGGAGCAGCCGCCTCGTGAACGCCACGCGCGCGTTCGCGAAGGAGCACGGGTGGAAGCCGTGGGCGATCCGCGACCACGAAGGCTTCCTCCGCCACCTTGTCGTCCGCACGCCCGGCAACACCGACGAGCGGATGGTCGTCCTCACCACCAACGGCCACGACGCCGAACGCATGGAAGCGTTCGCTGGGATGTTACGGGCTGACTTCCCCGAGACGACCACGTTCGTCAATGCCGTCAACACCGGCAAGGCGCAGGTGGCCTTCGGCGAGGTCTACCACACCATCTTCGGGCCGGGTGTCGTCCATGACACCATCGGCGGCTACCGCTTCGAGATCGCTCCGAATGCCTTCTTCCAGACCAACACCCGCCAGGCCGAGCGCCTCTACGCCGTCGCGGCCGACTTCGCCGACCTCACGCCGGACGACCTCGTCTACGACCTCTACAGTGGCGCGGGGACGATCTCGATCTACCTCGCCGAGAAGGTTAAGCACGTCGTCGGTGTCGAGTTGATCGAGGCGGCCGTCGAGAATGCGAAGGCGAACGCGAAGGCCAACGAGGTCAAGAACGTCACCTTCGCCCAGGGCGACATGCGTGACCTCTTCGCCCCCGCCTTCATCGAGGCCCACGGGCGGCCCGACGTGCTGATCGTGGACCCGCCGCGCGCTGGGCTCCACCCAAAGGTGGTCGAGCAGCTCGGCAAGCTGCGCCCGGAGCGGTTCGTCTACGTGTCGTGCAACCCCCAGAGCCAGGCCCGCGACCTCGCGCTGCTGAAGGACATCTACCGCGTGGAGCAGGTGCAACCGGTCGACCTCTTCCCGCACACGCATCACGTCGAGGCCGTCGCCAAGCTGCAGCTTCGATAGATACGGCCATGTGGGTTGTGATCATTGTACTTGCGGTGGCATACCTAGTAGGACATGAATGGCATGTCGGGAAGCTGGGTCGTGAGATTGAAAGCTTCAAGAAGCAGTTGCCGATCATTGAAGCCAGTGAGGAGGTCCTGAAGGGTCTTCGAGCTGAATTGAAAGAGCTAGAGTATGAGCTGCTGAAGCAAAAACTCTATGGGTTAATTGTGCTAGCTGTAATATTTGTTTTATTTGCTCTGACCAGTGGTGTCTACGGGGATTGAAGTGATGATTCGTTATGTCAGATACGGAGAAAAACTGTGCAAACTCGCCTCAGAGTCATCCCCGCGAAAGCGGGGATCCATGCGATGCTCCGTATAGGTCCCCGATCAAGTCGGGGATGACCAAGTTGAGAGACGGAGGCCATGCACTCCTGTTTCTCGTACTTGGTCTATCTAGAGCGATGAAGAGCTGCGTTCTGAATCCCCGACACGTCGAGGCTGTCGCCAAGCTGCGGCTGCGGTAGAGCTACACTGGAGGCATCAGCGATGGAACGGCCTCCTTGCCGTGGAGGCGGTAGATGCTGAAATCGACCCGGTCCGTGGTCACCACGACGCGGCTGGGCTCGGCTTCGGCAAGGGTGAGGAGCGCTGCGTCTGCTACGCTCGCACGGTTAGCATAGTGCCGGAGCAGGGCCTCCATGCGTGGGCCCCACACCGGAACGATCCGCGCATCGAGCACGCGCAGAAAGTCAAGGACCAGGTCGGGATCACCCCCGCCGCGACGTGCGAGAAACCACGCCTCTGAGACGACGGCCTCACAGGTGAGGATAGGAGCGTCGAGCCCGTCAAGCGCCGCGCGTGCCCAGGCATGGTGCTGGTCGTCGGCATCGAGAGCGGCGATGAGTGGACCGGCATCAACGAGGTAGGCGGTGGCCTTCACAAGCCGTACCCCTCCAGGTGGGCATCGTTTGTGGAGAGGTCACCGAGGCCGGAGCGGAAGCTACCGATGAGGGCCTCCGCCCCCTTGAGTCGCCCTTGTGGCATGTACGGCGCATCCACGTCGGCGAGATGCTCACGGACCGCTTCCATCACAGCGTCTTTCATCGTCATGCCTCGCACCTCGGCAAGCCGCTCGATCTGGCGACGTTCTTCAGGGGCCAGACGCATCCCGAAGTTCTTATTGGTCGGCATTGTGGTAACAGATCAGTAGAAGCGTGGTAACGAGTGCATCCAACGGCTCCTGAGGTGGAAGGTTCAGCAGAAACCCGTACGTTGGTGCAGCGCGTCGCTCGGCGTGCTGCCTCCCCCAACCGCTCCCCCGCGCTATGTCTGCTGTACTCGCCCCGCCGGCCGTCTCCGCCTACGAGATCGCCACTGCCAACTTCGATGCGGCGGCCGAACGCCTCGGCCTGCCTGACTCTTGGCGTACGCTCATCCGCACGCCCTTCCGCGAACTCAAAGTCGAGGTGCCGCTCACCCGCGACGACGGTTCGCTGGAGGTCTTCACGGGCTTCCGCATCCAGCACAACGGCGCGCGTGGACCGTTCAAGGGCGGCATCCGCTACGCGCCCACCGTGGACGACCAGGAGGTGCGCGCCCTCGCCGAGATGATGACCTACAAGACGGCGCTCGTGGACATCCCGTTCGGCGGCGGCAAGGGCGGCATCCAGGTCGATGCCCGGACGCTCAGCGCGCGGGAGATGGAGCAGCTTACGCGGCGTTACATCTCACGCATTCACCTCATCCTCGGCGTGAACCGCGACGTACCCGCGCCGGACTATGGCACCAACGCGCAAGTGATGGCGTGGGTCGTGGACCAATATGGCCGCCAGCACGGCCATAACCCGGCCATCGTGACGGGCAAGCCGCTCGAACTCGGAGGGTCACGCGGACGGGCCGCAGCGACCGGGCGCGGCGTGATGCTGCTCACGCTCGAAGCGGCGAACGACCTCGGGATGGCGCTCGCCGACCTCCGGGTGATCGTGCAGGGCTTTGGCAACGTGGGCATGAACGCGGCGCTGCTTCTCCACGAGGCTGGCGCGCGCGTCGTCGCGGTGTCGGACATCTCGGGCGGGCTCTTCGCGGCCGACGGGCTCGACGTGCCTGCGATCCAGCGCTACGTCGCCGAGGTGGGCCACCGCTCGCTCGCAGGCTACAGCGCACCAGGCGTGGAGACTGTGTCGCACGACGACTTCATGGCGCTCGATGGCAACGTGCTCATCCCGGCCGCGCTCGAAGCGGCCATCCACGAGGGCAACGTTGATGGCGTGAAAGCGCGGCTCGTGGTCGAGGGCGCGAACCTGCCCGTCACGCCCAACGCCGACCGCACACTCGCCGAGCGCGGCGTGGTCGTCATCCCCGACATCCTCGCCAACGCGGGCGGCGTGACGGTGTCCTACTTCGAGTGGAGCCAGAACTTCCAGCAGTACACCTGGCCCGAGGCCGAGGTCAATCAGAAGCTCGCGGACATCCTGCTCGCAGCCTACGCTGATGTGAGCGGCCGTGCGAGGGCCGAGGGCACGACGCTGCGGGAGGCCGCCTTCGACATCGGTATCGAGCGGGTCGTGCAGACCGAGAAGCTGCGCGGGATGCTGTAGGGAGGAGAGAACGAAAAAGGGAGGTGGGGGACCTTCGAGGGGGTGGAGTCTGGAGGGTGAGATCTCAGGGCGACGAGGCGTCTACTTCTGCCTTCCACTTCTCGTGTCCCCCTTGGATCATGGTGCCTAGGCGCTGGGTTCTCGGCGGACACCAACCTGATCCTGCCATGCGTCTGCTTCTCCTCTCGCTTCCCCTGCTCCTCGCGGCCTGCCTCGCACCCAACTCCGCGCCCGAAACTAGCGCGCCCATGGCACCGGCCTCGTTTGACGCCCCCGACGAGTACGGACCCGGCTACGGCGTCTCCGCCGACGAGTTCGGGGCGTACTGGTACCAGGGCGTCGCCGAGATCACGAGCTATGACCTGGACCAGGCCCGCTACGGCGCGCAGCACGACGGCGAGGCCGTCCTCGTCTACGTGACGGAGCCGTTCTCGCGCTCGAAGCAGGTCAAGCTCGACCGCAGCACCGGCGGGGCCGACGAGGCGACCGTCCTCAAGCTCAACGCCACGCGCTCGTTCCTGACCGGCATCTACCCCTACTCGATGATGACCTCGGTCTTTCAGCCCGTCGACGCCGCGCCGACGCTGAAGGTCACGACGACCTCGCAGGAGTGGTGCGGGCACACGTTCACGCAACTCAACCGCTCGGGCGCTGACGGACAGGGGGGCTACGGCCTGGAGTTCCGCTCCTACTTCGAGAGCGAGGGCGACCAGGACCTCGACTTCGCGAACGTGATGCTGGAGGACGAGGTCTGGACGATGATCCGGCTCAACCCCAGCGCGCTGCCAACTGAGCCCGTGACCATGCTCCCCGGCACTACCTACCAGCGCTTCAGCCACATCGACTGGCAGGCGCACACCGCGGAGCCATCGCTGAGCGCGCCCGACGCTGACGGGATGCAGACCTATAGGCTCGCCTACCCGGACCTCGGGCGGACGCTCGCGATCCGCTTCCGCGCCGCCTTCCCGCACGAGATCGAGGGCTGGACCGAGACGCGCCGCGCGCGCGGCCAGGCCGTCACCACGACCGCCACGCGCATGGCGCAACTCCGCTCGGCCTACTGGGGCCAGAACAGCCCGGAGGACGAGGTCCTGCGGGAGCAACTCGGGCTCAGCAGCCCCTGATGCCACGAATGGGTGGGCGTGGGGACTGACGTCATACGTCAGCCGCCGAGTTCGCGCTCGGAGCGGGCGCGGGTCTCGGCGAAGGCTTCGCTGGGCTTCCAGGCCGGGCGGAGGTTGCTGTCGGCGAGGCCCCACGTCAGGCGCGTCGCCACGCGGGTCTGCTGGATGAGCCCGCCGAGCGGCATCGTCTCGGGGTCGTACTCGTCCGACGGCTGGTGGTAGCGCTCTCGGCGGTACTCCGCTTTGATCTCGGCCGCGTAGTCCTCGGGCTGGCCGACGAAGTCGGTGCCGGTGTTGACGAAGATGGCGGGGACGCCACCCCGGGCGAACGCGAGCTGGTCGGAGCGGAAGAAGAGGCCCTGGTTGGGCTGGTTGTCCGGCGTCACGGTCATGTCCTCGGCGGCGGCGGCCTGGCGGAGGTAGCGCAGCATCTCGCTCCGCTCCGCGCCGATGCCGACGATGTCGGTCGTGCGCCCGTTGAGGTTGCCAGAGTCGACGTTCACGTTGGCGATGGTGTGCGCGAGCGGGACGACCGGGTCGCCTGCATAGTGCGCCGCGCCGAGCAGGCCCGACTCCTCGGCCGAGAGCGTGAGGAAGTAGATGCTCCGCGCGGGGGGCTCTGCCGCGGCCATACCTTCGGCCATCTCCAGCAGCATCGCCACGCCCGAGGCGTTGTCGACAGCTCCGTTGTAGATGCCGTCCTCGCCCGCAGCCTCGCGCGCCGCGTCGACGCCCAGGTGGTCGTGGTGCGCCGTCACGACGACGGCCTCGTCGGGAGTCGTGGCGCCCTCGATTTTGCCGATGACGTTGGTGCCCTCGAAGCGGCGCGTCTCGAAGGTCATCTCCAGCGAGGCGCGCACGGGCAGCGCCAGGGGCTCGAAGTCGCGCGTGGCGGCCATCGCGAAGGCGTCGTCCAGCGTCAGGCCTGCCGTGGCCAGCAGCCGCTCCGCGACGGGCTGCGTGATCCAGCCCTGCACATCGAGCGGATTCTCGGGCGGCGTGGCGAGCGAGATCTGCTCGCCGCGTGCGCCACCTGACAGCACGAGGAACGGATAGCCTGCCGTCGGACCCGTGTGGATGAGCAGCGCTCCGAGCGCACCACGGCGGCGGGCCTCCTCGTACTTGTAAGTCCAGCGGCCGTTGTACGTCAGCGTGTCCGCCTGGAAAAGGTTCGGCTCGGCCTCGGTCGCGGGCGGGTCGTTGACGAAGCTGACCATGATCTTGCCGGAGAGGTCCACATCCTTGTAGTCGTCCCAGTCGTAACCCGGGTTGCTGATGCCGTAGCCCACGAACACGAGCGCCGCGCCCTCGACGGTGACCGCGGTCGTGTCGTGATCGGTAGAGGCGATGAACTCATCCACGAAGTCGAGGAGCATGGGCTCGCCCTCGTCGGGGACGAAGACGAGGTTGCCGATCGAAACCGGCGTCAGGCCGAGGAGGGGCACGGGCTGGAAGAACGTGCCGTCGGCTGCGCCCGGAGCTAGCCCAGCAGCCTCCATCTGCTCGGCGATGTAGGCGATGGTGTTCGCCTCGCCCGGTGTGCCGGTGCCGCGACCCTCGAAGGCGTCGCTCGACAGCGCTTCGATGTGCGCGCGTATCGCGACGGAGTCGATGGCGGCGAGGATGGCGTCAGACGTGGGCGTGAGCGTGCCAGCGGATGGTGTGTCGGGGGCGTCGGCGGGCTCGTCGCAGGCAGCAAGGGGTACGAGCAGGGCAAGGAGGAGCGGTAGGGCGAGGACGTGGCGCATGAGAGAGAGATCGCGTGGTGAATGAGCCTGAAGATGCGAAGTGCGGCCAGAGCGAGCAAGGGGCTCCGTGCGCCTGAGCAACCTCGCGCAACCTGAGGAGTCTTCGCCCCGAATAGCGGGCCGAGCCCCCTCGTATTCCCTGCCTCTAGGCACTCCACTCCTCTCGTCTGCTCGTCTGATGCTCAAGAGCTACCTCGTCCTCGCCTGGCGCACCCTCCGCAAGTACCCCCACTACACACTCATCAACGTCCTGGGTCTGGCCTTCGCGGTCGCGGGTTGCGTGCTCGCCTACACGAACCACGAGTTCGCCTACGGCTTCGACGCCTTCCACGAGAACGCCGACGAGATCTACCTCCTCAACGCGCAGGTGGAGACGAGCGGCTGGGACGGCACCTGGGGCGTCGTGCCGAGGCCGTTCGGGCCCACGCTCGAAGACGAGGTGCCGGGCGTGGAGCGGACCGCCCGCCTCAATTGGGGCGGCGTCACCATGCGCGTCGGCGACAAGGTGTTCGACGAGAACGGGCGCTTCGCCGACCCGGCGCTGATGGAGATGTTCTCGTTCCCCCTGCGCTTCGGCAGCCCAGCGGCGCTGCAGGACGTGAACCAGGTGGTCCTCGAAGCCGAGGTGGCCGAGAAGTACTTCGGCGACGCCAACCCGGTCGGCTCGTCCATTGAGCTCCGTTTCCAGAACGACTCGCTCGTCACATTCACGGTCGGAGCCGTGACCGAGCCCATCCCAGCCGCGTCGAGCCTCCAGTTCGGATTGCTCATCCCGTATGAGCAGATGACGCGCGTCTACGGCACCGACCCGACGGACTGGACGCAGTGGTCGCTTACGTTTGTGCAAGCCGAGGCGGCGGTGCTGCCGCAACTCCAGCGTGTCAGCGAGCGCTACGTCCCGGTACAAAACGCCGCCAACGACCGCTGGCCGCTGATCAGCGTGACGCCCGAGCCCTTGCGCGAGATTGCGCTTACGTCGCAGAGCAAGGACAACTACTGGCTCAAGCCAGGCGTCCACCCGGCAGCCATCGCGGCTCCGGGCATCATCGCCGTATTGGTGCTGCTCATGGCGTGCTTCAACTTTATGAACACGTCGGTAGCGTTCGCAGGGCGGCGGTTCAAAGAGATCGGCGTGCGTAAGTCGCTCGGGGGAGGGCGTAAGCAGCTCATCTTCCAGTTCCTCGGCGAGAGCCTCGTTCTCTGCACGCTGGCTATTGGGCTCGGGCTGTTGCTGGCACACGTCATTGTGCCGGGCTACAACACGCTCTGGCCCACGCTCGGCATCGACCTTCAGATCCAGTACGCCGACAACGCGCCGTTTTTGCTGTTCCTCGGCGGGCTCGTGCTCTTCACAGGGCTGCTCTCGGGCGGCTGGCCCGCGTTCTACGTGAGCCGCTTCCAGCCCGTCCAGATCCTGAAGGGGCAGCAGCCGATGGCCAAGTTCGGCTGGTTCGCGAAGTCGCTGCTCGTGTTCCAGTTCGCCGCGGCGCTGATGGCGGTCATTACGAGCGCGGTCTTCCTCAGCAACGCCCAGTTTCAAGAGACCCTGGACTACGGCTACAGCACCGAGGCGCTGCTGACCATTAACACCGACAGCCCCAGTGACTACGCGGCCCTCCGCGCTGCAGCCCTTGCCGACCCCGACGTGGTAGGCGTCGTCGGCACGTCGCGTCACCTCAGTTACCACTATGGCTCCCAACCAGTCGCGCGACCAGGTACCGAGAGCGAGTTGCGGGCGGAGGTCTACATCACCGAGCCCGGCTACGCTGAACTTGTGAACCTGAACCTGCTCGCGGGCCGGTTCCATGAGGCGGGCGTCGATACGGATGCCTCCGATGGGGTCGTCGTTTCCGAGGCCCTTGTCGACGACCTCGGGCTGGCGGCAACACCTGAGGCAGCCCTCGGCGAGCGCTTTTTGGTCGATAGCACCGAGGTGGCCATCGTTGGGGTCGTAGCCGATGTGTTTTCTGCGGGACCGTGGGACGACATCGACCCTCTCGTCCTACGCGCTCAGACTAACGCTGAGCGCGACGGAGCTTTCCGGCACCTCGTCGTGCGGACGGAGCCGGGGCGCACCGAAGCCGTGCAGACTCGGATGCGGGATGTCTGGCTGGGCATTGCGCCCGACGTGCCCTTCGACAGCTTCGACCACAGCTCGATCCGGGCCGAGCCGCGCGCGATCAACCGTAGCATCGTGGTCGTGTTTGCCTACAGCGGCTTCGGCGCGGTGCTGATCGCGGCGGTGGGCCTCTTCGCGATGGTGTCGCTCACGATCGCGCGGCGCACGAAGGAGATGGGCGTACGCAAGGTGCTCGGAGCCAGCGTGGGCCAGATCAGCGTGCTCCTCAACCGCGAGTTCGTGGTGGTGCTGCTCATCGCGGCTGCGCTGGCCTCGGTGGCGTGCATGTTCGTGCTGCCGCTGCTGCTCAACAGCATCTGGACGTACCACGGCGGCCTGTCGGCGACGGCCTTCCTGGGCGGCATTGCGATGCTGTTCGCCGTCGCTGCAGTCACGGTGTCGCGGCAGATCTGGCGCGTCGCGACGGTCAACCCAACGGAGGTGCTGCGCTACGAGTAGATTGGTGGTACGCGCACCGAGCGCGTGGAACGTCAAGCGAGCCTAGCCGTCGGAGCACGCCGGTCTTCCCGCTGCTTCTTCGCCTACGCCCTGCCATGTCTCCCGCCGTTTCCATCGCCGACCGGCTCGCGGCGGTCGAGCGCTACGACTTCCGGAGCCTGCACCCGCGCCTGGCCTACGGGACCGCGTCGGACCGCTACGCGGCGTGGATCGGTCAGGTGTATCCCGAGTCGTGGGAGGCCGAGGTCGCGACGCGCTCGAAGAAGCTCGGCGGCGAGGCGTTCGAGGAGCGGCTGCTGCCCATCGCGTCCGTCGCGGACTACTTCCAGCACTTCGGCGTCCTCGAACTCGACTTCACGTTCTACCGCCCGTTGCTGGATGCCAGCGGCGAGCCGTCGCCCAACTACCATGTCCTCCAGCAATACGCCGAGCACGCGCCCGACGACGCGCGCTTCCTGCTGAAGGCCCCTCAGCAGTTCACGGCCCGCGTGCTGCGTCGCAAGGGCGGCTTCGTCGAGAACGAGACGTACCTCCACGCGCTCGGCTTCGAGCACCAGTTTGCCGAGCCCGCGTTCGACCTGCTGGGCGAGCGCCTCGTGGGCGTGATCGTGGAGCAGGAGTACGCCCGCGTCCGCGAGTCGCCGACGCCGGAGGCGTTCGTAGCCGAGCTCGACCGGTTCTTCGCGGAGGTGCCGCCGCTGCCGTACCACCTCGAAGTGCGCTCGCCGCACCTGCTCACGCCGTTCTACGCGGACTGGCTGGCGGCCAACGGCCTCGGCTTCGTGTTCAGCCATTGGACGTGGCTGCCCTCGATCCAGGAGCAGTGGCGACTCGTCGGCGAGCGGTTCTCGTCCGGCGACGGCGATGCGGTCATGCGGCTGCTCAACCCGCGCAAGATGAAATACGCCGAGGCGTTCGCGCATGCTTACCCGTTCACCGATGCGGTGCCCGCCCTGTCCGAGACGCCGCAGGCGCGCGTGATGGTCAACGAAGCGACCGCGCTCGCCTACAAGGCCATCGAGCAGGGGGTGACGCTCGTCACGATCTGCAACAACCGCGCGTGGGGCAACTCGCCGAAGCTCGCCCAGGCGCTCGGCCGCCGCTTCCTCGACTTCGCCGACCGCTACGGCGTTTGAGCAGGCGCCTCCGCCGTCAGGCTCGACACGAACGCGGCCGGGTCGGCCGGGGAGACCACGACGGTCTTCTCTCCGAACTGCAGCACCACCGTCCGGGCCCCGTCGGTCACGTAGGCCTGGTAGGCGCCGAGCGTACCGTTCGAGAAGCGGCCGATATAGCCAAACACGCCGCCGATGCCGAAGGTGCGGATGGAGCCGAGCGTGGCATACGGCGCGAGCTCGACGCTCGTCAGGTCCGCGAGATTGAACTTGGTGGACCAGCCGAACCGATGGACGTGGAGGGTGCCGTCCTGGATGCTGTACCCGCGCACCGAGAACGCGAGCGTGATCAGGAGCAGCGCCACGGCCAGGATAGAGCCGCCTGAGCCTGCGGCGAAGGAGACGTAGATCAGGATGCCGAGGAACGCGAGGGTGGTGAGCTTCAGCTTGGTGCTCCAACCGACCGGAAAGTGACGCATAGCGAGTCAGGTGCACGGGGACAAACGCGGGGAAAAGCCGCGTTGACGAGGAACAGCTCCCCAGGTTGCACCAGCTTCGCGCAGCTCTGTCGCCCCATGGTGTCGCCTACGACGCCCGGCGCTTCGTCAGTTCGTCAGCAGGCGCTGCACGACAGCTTCGAGGTCGTCGAGCTTGAAGGGCTTCTTGACCACCACGTCGATGTGCTCGGAGCCATCGTCGGCGTCCGTGTCGCCCGTGAGGAGGATGATCGGGAGGCGCGGGTGGTGCTGGCGAATGCGGAACGCGAGCTCGCGTCCGTTCATGTCCGGCATCGAAAGGTCCGTCAGCACGAGGTCGTATGGGTGGTCGGCGATACGCGCCAGGGCCCGTTCGCCGCCCTCGGCCTCGTCCACCTCGTGGCCCTTCAGGCGCAGCAGGCGTCCCGTCACGGAGCGCACCATCTCCTCATCGTCGACTACGAGCAGGTGGCCTACGCGGGCGTCCGCCACGTCGACCTCCGGCTCCGGCAGGGCCGGCCGGGGCTCAGCAGGGACGTCCGTGAGGATCGGGAAGGTGAGCGTGAAGCGCGTGCCCTCGCCAGCCTGGCTCGTCACCTCGATGGTGCCCTCGTGCTCCTGCACGATGCCGTACGACACGGTCAGGCCCATGCCGGTCCCCCGGTCGCCCTTCGTCGTGAAGAGCGGTTCGAAGATGCGCGAGCGGACGTCCTCCGGCATGCCAAGCCCGTTGTCCCGGACCTCGGCGACGACGCCGCGCGCCTCGTCCACGTGGGTGCGCACGGTGATCGTGCCCCCGTGCGGCATCGCCTGGACGGCGTTGAGGATCAGGTTGGCGAAGACCTCGCGGAGCTCCGTGCCCGAGCCGCTGATCTTCGGAAGCTCGGCGAGCTGCTTGCGCGTGCGGATGAGGATGCCCTGCCGACGCGGCTCGTTGTACCAGTAGGGCCGCGTGAGCGCCAGCACCTCCTCGATGAGCTCGGAGAGGTCGATCCGCTCGAAGCGCTCCTGCTTCTCGTGGCGGATGTACTGCTGGATCTTCTTCACCAGCACAGCCCCGTCCAGCGCCGCCCGCTCGATGGTCTTGAGCTGCCCGACCGCGTCCGTCGCGAGCGAGCCATGCCCGCCGAAGAGCCGCGTCAGGTCGCCGCGCAGCAGCTCCGTGTGTCCGAGGATAGACGTGAGGAGGTTGTTGAAGTCGTGCGCGATGCCCATCGCCATCTGGCCGAGCATCTCCATGCGGCGGCGGCGCGTCTGCTCGGTAGCCCAACTGACGGGCTCCTGCAAGACCTCGCCCGTGACCATCACCTTGAGGCTCCCCGCCTGCTGGTCGGGCAGGAAGATGGGGAGGAAGTTGAGCAGGACGGGCACCGGCAGGTCGCGTTTGTGCCGGTCCACGAGGAAGACCTGGTTCGTCACGAGACCACCCGCAGCCGCTTCCGAGAGGTACTCGGCGGCGAAGCGGGCGTCTTCATCGCTCATCGATTCCCACAGCCCTTCCGTGCCGAGGATCGACCCCCACGCGGTGTTGCAGTGGAGACGTTCCCCGTCGGGGGCGCAGGTGGCGTAGAGGAGTTCCGGAGCGAGAAGGGGGAGGACATCGCTGGACTCGGAGGACATCGCGGAGGTGGTGTGGTGAGGAGGGCCGCGGTGGCAACGAGTGGGTAAGTGCATCGGAAGTATACACCGCGAACCGACCCAGGCCAATATCGGGGAAACCCCTGCGACGTAGCAGCCACCCTGACGGCGATGCCGTGCTCAGCCTCCCCGCCGTTGGACGGCCAGCAGCGTGAGGTCGTCGGCCTGCGCCGCCCCATCCGAGAACGTCTCGATGGCGCGCAGGACCTGGCGAATGACCGTCGCGGGAGACCGCTCCGCGAGTGCGTCCAGGCACGATGCCAGGCGTTCTTCCTCGAACTGCTCCCGGTCCTCGTTGGCAGCCTCCGTGACGCCGTCGGTGTAGAGCAGGAGCGTGTCGCCAGGGTTGAGCGTGAGGGTGCTGGCCTCGTAGGAAAAGTCGGGGGTGAGGCAGAGCCCGAGGCCGCGGGCGCAGCGGCAGGCTTCCAGCGACCCGTCGGTGCGGAGGACGAGCGGGTGGTGGTGGCCCGCGTTCACGAGCGCAAGTTCGCCCGTGCGGAGATCGAGTAGTCCGTAGACGAGCGTCACGAACATGTGCGCCATGCTCTCAGGATGGAGCACCCGGTTGACGTGGCGGATCACCTCGTCGGCGGGGAGGCCGCGCTGCGCGGTCGCGCGGAGGATCGTCCGGGTGATCGCCATGAAGAGCGCCGCCCCGACGCCCTTGCCCGACACGTCGCCAATGACGAAGCCGAGCCGGTTCGCCTCGCCGTGCGGAGCCTCCGTGCTTGCGTCCTCAATTAAAAAACAGTCGTAGAAGTCGCCGCCGACCTCCTGGGCAGGCAGCATCGTGGCGTAGAGATCGAAGTCGTCGCGGTCGGGGAAGGCTGGCGTCGCCGCAGGCAGCATCGAGAGCTGGATGCGGCTCGCGATCTCGAGTTCGCGGTGGAGGACGGTGAGTTGTCGGCGTAGCTGCTCGGCCTGGCGGACCTTGTCGAGCTCCTCATACGCCTTATCGATGATGAGCCCGAGGTCGTCGAAGTTGATCGGCTTCGTGATGAAGTCGAACGCGCCCCGGTTCATCGCCGTGCGGATGTTCGGCATGTCGCCATACGCAGAGACGATCACCACTTTTAGGGTCCGATCGAGTTCGCGGAGCTTGCCGAGCAGCGTCAGGCCATCCATGCGCGGCATGTTGATGTCTGAGAGCACCAACTCGATCTGTGGGTCGGCCTCGACGGCCGCGAGCGCCTCCACGCCGTCGCCTGCGAAGGTGATCACGAGCCGCCCAGAGCGTACCTGCCGCCGGAACTTGTGCCGGACGAGCAACTCCAGGTCCGGCTCGTCATCGACGACGAGGACGTGGATCGGGACGGGCGGCGGCTCGGGCATGCGGAGCGGTGTGGGCGTGTGGGCGGACGCGCTCGGGAAAAGTTCTGAAATGGCTTGACGGCGACCAGCCAGGGAGGCTCTCTTCTGCGACCTGCGACCTGCGACCTGCGACCTGCGACCTAGCCCGCCAACTCCCGGATCTGCTCCTTCAGGGCGTCGAAGTCGACGGGCTTCGTGAGGTAGCCGTCGCTGCCGTGTGCCTGCGCTTCCTGGACGTACGCCTCGTTGGCGTAGGCCGTCATCATACAGACGGGCAGGGTAGGCTGGGCTGACTTGATGCGCTTGAGCAGGTCGAGCCCGCTCATGCCGGGCATGTTGATGTCGGAGAGCACGAGCACCACGTCGGCGGGATGGTCGTCAAGGTAGGCGAGCGCCTCCTCGCCCGAGAAGGCGAACGCGAGCGCGATCTCACCGCGCCGGATCTCCTTGCGAAACTTCTGGCGGAAGAGCAGCTCGACGTCTCGCTCGTCGTCGACGACTAGCACTTGCATGGCTCGGGCGAATGGGTGGATGGCGCGTGAGGAACGAAGGATACGGGCTGCGCGCGCGCGATGGTAGACGCGGCGCTGCAGCGAACTGGATGCCTGAGGCGACGGACCCGGAATGACGTGGTCCGGATCGCACCGGCCTACGAGACCGCGGCGAGTTCGTTGGCGAGTGCTTCCGTGGCGTCGTCTGAGAGGGGACGCAGCGGCGGACGGACGTGCCGCCAGCGGGCGTCGCCGGTCTGACGGGCGAGGAGAGCCTTTTGCGCGGGGATCGCTCCGTAAGGCTGAATAGTCCTGCGGAAACGCGCGACCGCGTCGAAGCATGCATCGAAGGCGTTGCGGTCGTCGTCGTGGAGCCGGATTGATTCGGCGATGGCGTGGGCATTGAGGTTGGCCGTGGCTGAGATGCAGCCCGGCGCGCCGTGCGCGAGCGCCTCGGGCAGCAGCAGCTCGGTGCCGGGGTACACCGTCAGCCCGTCGATGCCGAGCAGCGCCTGCGTGTTGGCCCAATCGCCCGTCGAGTCTTTGATGCCGACGATGTGGTCGGGGGACGCGGCACGCAGGCGTCGGACGAGGTTCGCCGACCAGCCGACGCCAGCGACCTGCGGGATATGGTAGAGGTAGATCCGCAGCCTCGGCGCACCGACTAGAGCATCCACCTGAGCGATGAAGCGCTCGGCGAAGGAGTAAAGCCCGTCGTCCGAGACGCTGGGGTAGTAGAACGGCGGGAGTAGCAGCACGCCCGCGCAGCCGTGGCGCGTCGCCTGCGCGGCGAGGCGCACGGTGTCAGGCAGGTTCGTCGTCCCGACGCCCACGATCATGCGCTCCGGTGGCACGCCCGACTCGACGAGCCGGTCGAGCAGGTCAACGCGCTCGTCCAGCCCGAGCGACGCGGCCTCGCTGGTGGTACCGAACGGGACGAGTCCCGCGCAGCCCGCGTCGAGGAGGTGCCGCGCGTGGGCGATCAGGAGGGCCTCGGCAACGCGCCCGTCGGCTTCGAAGGGCGTGAGAGGCGGTGCGAGGACGCCGTGCAACGGAGCGACAGGGCGGTCAGGCATGTCAGGCAGTGGAGGTGTCGGTGGGCAGCGTGACGACGAACACCGCGCCGCCGCTGGGCGCGTCTTCTACGGTGAGCGTGCCGCCGTGCCCCTGCGTGACGATGTCGTAGCTCATCGACAGGCCGAGGCCGGTGCCGGAGCCCGTAGGCTTCGTCGTGAAGAACGGCTCGAAGACCTTGGCGCGCAGGTCGTCGGGTACGCCGGGGCCATTGTCGGCGACGCGGATCTCGATGGCATCGCCGGAGCGCTCGGTCGAGACGGTGAGGCGCGGCGCGAAGGGCTCGCCGTTGCCCCCTGCTCGCTGCGACGACGCATATTCCGCGACGGCGTCGAGGGCGTTGCCGACGAGGTTGATGATGACCCGGCCGAGCTCCTGCGGAGCCACGACGACCGGAGCCAGCGTCGCGTCGAAGTCGTGCACGATCTCCACGTCGAATCCGCGCTGGCGCGCCCGAGCGCCGTGGTAGGCGAGCGTGACGTGCTCAGCGACCAGGGCGTTCAGGTCCACGTCCCGGCGCTCGCTGCTCGTCGCGTGCGCATGGGCCATCATGCCTTTCACGATGGCGTCGGCGCGGTGCCCGTGCTGCGCGATGACGGCCGTGTTCTGTGTCAGTTCGTCCAGCAGCGGCGCGGGGTCGTCTCCTTGCGCGATGGCCTCGCGCAACTCTTCCGTGAGTTCCTGGGCGACCTCGGCGAAGTTGGTGACGAAGTTGAGCGGGTTCTTGATCTCGTGAGCGATGCCCGCCGTGAGCTGGCCCAGCGACGCCATCTTCTCCTGATGGATGAGCCGTTGCTGCGTCGCCTGGAGGTCGAGGAGCGACTGGTTCAGCGCTGCCGTACGCGACCCCACGAGCCCCTCCATCTCGTCGCGGTAGCTACGCAGTGACGCGGTCATGGCATTGAAGTGCTCCGCGAGATGCCCAAACTCGTCGTGTACGACGACGGGAACGGTCTGGTCGAGGTCGCCCGCATCGACCCGCTGGACGCCGCGCAGGAGCCGGGCGAGCGGAGCCTCCAGGCTGCTACGAAAGGCGTGGGGGTAGACGAAGAGGGTCGCCAGGACGGCCAGGAGGAGGAGCCAGGCGGGTCCAGCCAGGTCGGCGTGCATGGCCTCGCGTGCCGTGCGCAGGGCGTTTAAATCAGCAGAGTGATCGTCCTGCGTTGGCATCACCGGGCCGACTTGGCTCAATTCCGCTGGAAAGCTGACGAACACGACCAGCGCGATCGTCGTCACGAGCGCGGCGAGCATCATCCCAACCAGCTTGGCCCGAAACGACGTGGGCTGCGGCGAATAGTTGACGTAGGCGAGGACCATCCCGAAGACGAACGACAGGATCGCCAGCCGCCCGATGAATTGAAGGGGGCGCAGCACGGGGACGTCGAAGAGCAGGAGCAGCCCGGTCAGGAGAAAGCCGACGAGCAAGACCCCAACCAGGGTGAGGTAGGTCAGGTAGGCCGCTGCCGCTCGGCGGCGCTCCTCGTCGGTGGACCGCCGCGCCCGGTACCACTTGCGAACGAGCACGATCAGCGCGAGGAGCACTGCCACCCCTACATAGATGCCCAACAGCTGCGAGGCCAGCGCCTCCCAGCGGGGTGCGCGAAGGCTCGCCGCGAGGAGACTGAAGACGGCTACGCCGGTCGTGCCGAGGCCGAAGGCCACGAAGCGCGTCTCGCGGCGCGAAGGCTCACCGAGCAAGGTGTACGCGAACAGGGCAAAGCTGAAGCTGAACAAGAACGCGCACAGCCAGTCGAGGAGCGTGAGCACCAACGACCACCCGGCCCGGCTCGCCACGTCCGGCCAGAACACCGACGACAGCCCGACCGAGCAGACATTGCTGACGGCGATGCTGCCCATGAAGAGCGCGAGCCACCAGGTCGCCGCGTCTTTCTGCGGGGTGGCGAGCAGGTAGACGAGCAGCGGTAGCGCCATGGCCACGAGGACCAGGTTGAAGAAGCCTTCCGGTGTCAGGAGTAGGGCACTCATGGCTACGCAGACTGCGTGGGCGCAGAGAGAGCGGGCGCAGGCAGCCGCACGACGAACACCGCGCCCCCGTCGGGGGCGTCCTCGACAGTGAGCGTGCCGCCATGCCCTTGCGTGACGATGTCGTAGCTCATCGAGAGCCCGAGGCCGGTGCCGGAGCCCGTCGGCTTCGTCGTGAAGAACGGCTCGAAGACCTTGGCGCGAATCTCGTCCGGGATGCCGGGGCCGTTGTCGGCGACGCGGATCGCTATCACGTCGCCCTCCTGCAGATCGGCGATGCGCTCGGTCGAGACGAGCACGCGTGGGGCGAACGCATCGCCGTTGCCATTCGTTGGGGCGCTTCGCGCGTGTTCGGCGACGGCGTCGAAGGCGTTGCCGACGAGGTTGACGAGCACCCGCCCGATCTCCTGCGGGACGACTTCGACCTCGCCGACGCCTTCGCCGAGGTCCTTCTCGACGGACACGGAGAAGTCGGGCACCTGCGCGCGCTTGCCGTGGTAGGCGAGCGCTACGTGCTCGGCAACGAGCTTGTTGAGGTCGACGGTCTGCCGCGCGCCTTGGCCGCCGTGGGCGTGGGCCATCATCGCGCGCACGATGCCGTCGGCGCGCTTGCCGTGCTCGGCGATCACGCCCGCCGTCCGCTCGATGTCGTCGAGGATGGGGCCGACTTCGTCACGAAGGGCGTCGTCGTTCGCAGGCGGTCCACCGTCGCCCGAGGTCGTCTGGAGCACCTCGCGGAGTTCACCCGCGAGTTCCTGGTTCACCTCGGCGAAGTTGTTGATGAAGTTGAGCGGGTTCTTGATCTCGTGCGCGATGCCTGCCGTGAGCTGTCCGAGCGAGGCGAGCTTCTCCTGCTGGATGAGCTGCTGCTGCGTGCGCGTGAGCTCTTCGAGCGTCGTGTTGAGTCGCCCGTAGGCGTCGGCGTTCTGGAGCGCGACGCCCACGTTGGCGGCGATGGTGTTGAGCAGGCGGAGGTCGCTCTCGTCGAAGCGGTTCTCCTGGTGCATGCTCTGCACGCTGATGACGCCGAGCGCCTCGTCGCCCGCGCGGATCGGCACGCCGAGGTAGGACGCCGACTCCTTGCCGAGCTGGGCGATACCCATGCGTTCCGTCTCGGCCTGCACGTCGCGGTTCATCAAGAGCGGCTCGCGCGTGCGCAGGATCTGCGACGTGAGTCCTTCACCGTACTCGATGGCGTCGAAGTCCTCGCCGAAGGCGTAGGGGAAGTGGATCAGGTCGGTCGTGCGGTCGTGCATCGCCACATAGACGATGTCGGCGTCGAACGTCTCGCGCATCCGCTCGCCGACGAGGTGCACGAGCGCGTCGAAGTCGAGCTGGGCGTTGAGCGCCCGGCTGACGCGGTTGACGGTGTCGAGCTCGACGGCCTGCTGGCGTGACTCGGCGAAGAGGCGCGCGTTTTCAAGTGCCACGGTCATGCTGTTGGCGAGCGTCGTCAGCAGCCGCACGTCGCCGTCGGAGAAGGCGCGCTCGTGGTCGAGGTTCTGGAGGCTGACATAGCCTCGGACGGCGTCGCCGGTGACGAGCGGGACGAAGAGCATGGCCTGCGGCATCTCGGTGCCGGGCACGGGTTCCGGGCGGTCGTAGCCCATCGCGACGAGTGCCCCGATGAGGTCCTCGTTGATGAGGATCGGCGCCTTCGTGTCGATGAGGCGGCGGCGTAGCGTGTCGATGGGGCGCACCTCGTCGTGGCCGCGCACGCCCTTCTCGATGAAGTAGTGCTCATGCTCCATGCTCGCAGCATGGTCGAACGAGGCAATGATCACGATCTGGGCGTCGAAGAGGTCGCGGAGGCGGTCGCCGACGAGGTCGTAGATCCCTTGCATCTCCAACTCCGCCACCAGCCCCTCCTGGACGCTGTTGATGACGCCCAACTCCTCCACGCGGTGCTGGATCTCGGCGGTGCGCTCGACGACCGTCTCCTCCAACTCGGCCTGCCTCGCTTCGAGCGCGCGCCGCCGCTCGCGCTCCTTCGTCTCGATGCGTTGCCGCTGCGTACGGAAGCCTGCGAACAGCAGGCCCGCGAAGGCAAGCGCGTAGAGTAGGTAGGCAAAGGGTGTCGCCCACCACGGTGGCGCTACGACGATGGGCAGCGCCACGCCGGTCTCGTTCCACACGCCGTCGGCGTTGGCGGCCTTCACGCGGAACGTGTAGCGCCCCGCATGCAAGTTGGTATACGTGGCCGTTCGCTGCGTGCCTGCTTCGATCCAGTCGTCATCGTGCCCGTCAAGGCGGTAGGCGAACGTGTTGTGGGGAGCGTTGAGGAAGTGCAGCGCGGCGAACGAGAAGCCGATGTCGTTCTCGTCGTGCGAGAGTTGCAGCGTCTCGATGGTAGCGAGGCTCTCCGTGAGCGGGCCCTCCTCGGAGACCGGGACGGGCTGGTTGGCGATGCGCACCTCGGTGAGCACCACCGGGGGCTCAACGGTATTGCGCGCGAGGTCGTCCGGGTGGAAGGCCATCACCCCGCCGATGCCACCGAAGAAGAGCAGCCCGCTCGGGTCCTGGTGCGAGACGCTGTTGATGAAAAAGTCCAGCGCGACGCCCTGCGTCTGGTCGAAGGTGCGCACGGCCTTCGTCTCGGGGTCGAAGCGCGTCATCCCGTGCTCATGGGCGAGCCACAGCCGCCCATCTGCGTCTTCCTGGATGTTCGAGATCCGGACATCGAGCAGCCCGTCCTCCGGACCATACCGGGCGACGATGCCCGCGTCGTGGTCATACTGGATGAGGCCGGTAAACCCGCCGAACCAGAGGCGGTCCCGCTGGTCGATATGGACGAAGTCGATGAGCAAGTTGAGGCTGTCGGGAAGCGTCGTGATCGTCTCCGTCTCGGGAGCGAGGTAGCTTGCCGTGCCGCCGTTGAAGGTGGTCCAGATGCGCCCATCGGCATCCTCGGTGATGCGCGTGACCTGCGAGCCGCCGATGCCCGTTGAATCGGTCGGGTTGAAGAGGTAGGGCGTGAAGGTGCCCGTCTCTCGGTCCATGCGCGCGAGACCACCAGGCGCACTCGGGTCGCCGCCCCAGAGCCCCACCCAAAAGCGTCCCGCATCGTCTTCGTAGAGAGAACGGACGGACTGCCCCGGGAGGCTCGTCGTGTCGCCCTCGATGGGCACGTAGCGGGTGAACGTGTCGGTGGCGCGGTCGTAGCGGTGGAGGCCGC
>JBCCRG010000003.1:0-29237 GCA_039208155.1 Bacteroidota bacterium
ACGTCTTCGACTGGATCCCCTCCTATGAGGAGAACCTGGCGCTCTCGCAGACGGATCTCGTCGAGATGCGCGAGGCGTACGCGGCGGCCAACCCAGGCTTCCAGACGGATGCCCGGGCCCTCGACGGCTACGTGGGCGATGTAGCGCTGATGACGGTCGGGCAGGAGCTCTTCGTGGCGAACTGCGCCGCCTGCCACGGCCAGCAGGGCGAGGGCCTCATCGGGCCGAACCTCACAGACGCCTACGCCATCCACGGCAACGAGCCGGAGGACATCTTCCGCGTCATCACGGAGGGCGTGCTCGACAAGGGCATGACGCCGTGGGGCAACGTCCTCACGGCCGAGGAGCGCGCGGGCGTGATGGCCTACGTGAAGTCGCTCGAAGGCACCAACATTCCTGGGGGCAAGGAGCCCCAGGGCGAGCGGGTGAACTGAGTTCGCGTCGCGGGCCACAGCTTGCGACGTCCCAGTAGGGCAGCGAACTCACAGCGCCCCGCGGTAGCTCAGCCGGTGGGCGAGCCGCGTAGGCTCGGGGAGCTTCGTCCGGGTGGCCGCCTCCAGCGTGAGCGCGACGGCATCCGTCAGGGTAAGGCGGTGCCCGACGGACACGAACACGGGCTTGACGCGGCTGCGCGTGCGCAGGACCGTCCCGATGGTTTCCTCGCGATGCACGAGCGGCGTCTGGGCTCCTTTCAGCGCGCCAGGTTCGTCGTGCGTCCCAACGAACCGCTTCTTCGCCACGCCCAGCGTCGGTCGGTCGAGGAGGACGCCGAGGTGGCAGGCGAGCCCGAAGCGACGTGGGTGGGCCAGCCCGTGGCCGTCGAGCATGAGCACATCGGGGAGGCTACCGTGGTCCTCCACGAGGCGCTCCAGCACCGGCAGCAGCGCCGGGACCTCGCGAAAGGAGAGCAGGCCCGGCACGTAGGGAAACGCGACCGGCCCTTCCCAAAGCGCCGTGGCGACGGGTGCCCACGTGTCGGTACGCGTCACGACGGCGGCGGCCCGCACCTGGTCGCCGCGCACGCTCACGTCGAGGCCCGCGATGGTCGCCGGGCGCTCGGCGAGAGACTCCTGACGCACCTCCCCGGCGAGCTGCTGCTGCACAGCGATGGCCTCGCGCGGGCTGAGATTCCAGGGGTGGGCGTGGCGAAGGACGAGGGGCATGCAACGGGGGGGAATGACGGTCCCTACGCCGCACCGGTCGCCCCCGGTCCTGAGCACCATCTTGGTCCTTGCCCACGTCTGTGCGAGTGCCTACGTCTGCTCCGGGAGTCGTCTCAGACGGCCTGCACGTCGCTCGCGGGCGGTAGGGCGTCGGCGTCCTCGGCATACCACAGCACACCGATCACGGACTCAGACGCCGGATCGATGTCCAGCAGGTGGGCGACGGCCGGGTCGTCTTTGACGGCGGGCTGGGCCCAGCGTGTGTGCAGGTCTTCGGACCAGAGCGACAGGGCAAACCGCTGGACGGCCGTGAGGCTGCGTTCGAGCAGATGCTCAGCCTCGTCCGGGTGGTCGGCGCGCTCGCAGGCTACGACGACCCACCCTACCTCGCTGCTCAACGGACGACGCACGCCCGAGGCCTGATCGGCCTGCTGGCCGCGAGCATGCTGGGCATAGAGCCGCGACAAGGCCTGCGTCGTCTCCCCCTGCGCCACGACGAACCGCCAGGGGGGCGTCGCGTAGTTCCCTGCCACGTCACGGGCAGCGACGTGGGCACGGTCGAGGGCAGACGCGATCCAGTCGGTGGGGCGCGGCATGAAGGTGAAGTCGGGCACAGCAGGCGTGCAAAGGAGCTGCATGGTAAGATCGGGGCGCGAGGCTCTGGTAGGGCACGCGCGCGGCAGGCAAGAGGCGCAGCGGCCAGGGTGGTGGGGATCGAGCCGGAAGCGAGAGCGGGGTGCTGTGACCGTTTCCAAAGCCTGTGCCAGCCGGCTACGTCAGCACCGAGGAGCGGCTCGGACCCCTTTGCCGCTGCCGAATTGTCACGAAGCCGACCACTGCGCCCCGGGTAATCGCGGGCGGCCCGTTCCGCCGCCGCTGCTGACACGTGGGAGGATCGCGTCGGCCGCACCGATTCGTAACGCAGAGACCCGGCAACGCCGCGCGCTGCTTCACGTACGGTTCGCTTGCTGCTCGTCTTGGGCCCACGCTATATTTGGGATTCCACATGCCGCACGCGCCACGCCTCCCCAGAAGCACACGCGTCAGCAAGCCGGGCTCTTAGCTCAGTTGGTTAGAGCGCTACGTTGACATCGTAGAGGTCACTGGTTCGAATCCAGTAGAGCCCACAAAAAGACCCTGTAAGCCTAGTGTTTACAGGGTCTTTTGCTTTCGTGGGTACAACATAGGTACAACAAACGCCCGATTTCGCCGCTCAGGCGGTATTTCGAGCAATGCGAGGAAGCGTCACGGCGACGTGCGAGGTGATGGCTTCGAGCTTGGCAGTACCGTTGGCCTCTTCCAGCTTCTTCGTCGCTTTGAGCTCGGCGGCTAGTTGGTCCACGTAGCCGGAGTACGACCAACGGCGGCGGCTTCTGACTTCGAGCAGGCAGCCGTGGCGTTCGGCGCGGTCCCCGTCCTCATCCATGAGGCTGTTCAGGATCACGGGTTCGAGCGCCTTCATCTCGGCGGCGAGCCGCTTCATCTCTGCCTTGATGGCGAGGTAGCGGTCGAGGTCGGCGGGATCGTCCAGGGTACGGAGCGGACAGATGGGCATGGTCAGCTTGGTCTGAGATCGGGAGAAGTGATGAGGCGAGGACCGTAGCCCTCGCCCCGTCGATCTGTTAAGCGTGGTAGGACGCGAGCGCCATGTCGTCCATGTTGCGCATCGCCTCGTCGTAGCGCGCACATTGCAGCTCGAACTCGATAGCCGTCTCGACCTCTTCGAGCACGTCGGCTTCAATGGTGCCGGGGAAGGGCCGCCCGCTTCCGTCGGTGAGGAAGTCGATGCGGTAGTCATCGGGGGCGATGTCGGCGGTGACGCGGATCTGACCGTATCGCGCGCTGGGGATGGTGAGGCTGATCGTCATGAAAGGGACCGGAAGGGTTGAGAAGAAGGGCGGTGCAACGCCCTGCGCTTATGTAAACCAATATAGTAAACAAACAGAAGGAAACCTACTGCTCTGCAAACTTTTTTGGTTTACATTGCACTCCTACCCTATCGTCTCCTTTCCCCTCTGAATAGCCATGCGAACTGGACAGACGCTCACTCACGCGGAGCTTGTCGAAGCCACCTCGAACGCGATGGAAGCCGAAGGCATCTCTGCTGCTCAGGTGGCTCGCGCCCTTGGCAAGAGTCGCACGGCGCTCTCGCGGGCGCTCGCAGGGGATACCGCGCTTCTCGCCACACTCCTCGACGTGTTCGCTCACGTCACGGGCTACGCTGCTGACGAACAACCCCGTACGTTTAAGCTGCGTCGCCTCGAATAGAAAACCCCGACGTGTTGCACCACGCCGGGGCCGGTCACAGTCATGACTCCTCACGGAGTCGCGCTGAGTCTCCAGCTATGCCCGCGCCCTTGTGGGGGTTTCGAGTCTTTGCTCAAGACAGGGGTGAGCATGACCAGTTCCCGTGTGGATCTCACAAGACAAGCAAAAGTACGGAATGTCATTTACTGCAAGACCAATTGTAGCTTTCAATGCTGCATGGAAAGCCCCTGAGATGCAGAGCTTGTTGACTACATTCTACAACAGGTGGACATCTCGTCATTCCTCTGATAGTGACATTGATCTATATCACTACACGACCCTAGGAGGTCTGCGCGGCATCTTGTCAACGCGCTCACTATGGTGCTCATTGATTACCTCGCTAAATGACCCGCAGGAAATAAGCTATGGCACCCGTATCGTAGAGAATGAAATAAGTAGGCTTATCGAGCAAGATGGGGTTAAGGAGAAAGATTTCCTGACAATGCTTAGGAGTCAGGTGCGCATGTTTTCTGGCCGACTCGTGGACACCTGGATTTCGTGCTTCTGCGAAACGGGCGACTTACTGAGCCAATGGCGAGCGTATGGAGACCTAGGTGGAGGGTATGCCCTGAAATTTAACTTCTCTGACGCAACCCGAATGATAGCAATGCAGGAATTGAAAGATTCGGACCTGTCTACAAAACCTGAGCCTACGCTAGCGCCTGTTCTAAGAAAGGTCATATATGACAGAGATGAGCAGACGAGGATGGCGGCCGATTTTATACACCAATCCGTTCAGGCGGTAGAGTCTGCAAGGAAAGGATCTATCAACAGTCTGCATCCGCAAGAGCGCATGGGGTTCGACGCCTGGCTTGCGGCCGACGCGGCAAATTATCTCTTCGACCTGATTCTTTCGTTCAAAGATTCAGCGTTCAAGGAAGAACAAGAGTGGAGGTTGATTAGGGTACTTCCAGATACAGAAAAAGCAGAGCAGATTGAATTCAGAGAGGTAGGGCCTAGACTAGTTCCGTACAGACCCACTTGCCTGTTCGATCAAGCCAATGAACCGGTCACCTTACCCTTAAGTGAGATTACACTGGGACCCACTCTAGATCCAGCAGAGGCTGGACCGGCCATAAGCGTATTGCTCCGACACGAAGAGTCTAGAATTCACCCCATCAAGGTTCTAGGCTATGCAAATGTGAGATCGTCAACGGCTCGATTGCGGTAGATTTTCGTGCGACACTAAGGCGTCAAGGTTGCCTATTACCCATACTGGCACCGCACCGGGTACACCTAGCCGCCTCGCCGCTTCAGTGTAGAGCACCCACGTCATCACAGCATCAAGAGCGTCGAGTTGAAAAAGCGCTCGGAGCGTCTCGCGGGCTAGCTCGGCGGCATCGTCGTACCACTCCGGCATTACACAGTAGCCTTCCACATCCACGAGGGCGGCCTCGATAGTCGTAGCGGGTGCGAACACTCGGCGGCCTGTTCGGAGTCGTACAGCGGCCCGGAGCGCTTCGCTGACCGCGTCGCCGTCGGTGTAGGGCGTCACGGTACCGTCGGCCCGTTCTGCAACCCTGGATCGGCCAGGGCGCAGCCAAAGGTTGGGAATTGTATCGGGATCTAGGCGAATCATGTCGTAAGGTAGCCCGCGCTAATCGGTCAGCATCGTTTCGCGCATGCTCACGGGGAGGCGAAGTTCAAAGCGACTTCCCGAACCAGGTCCTGGACTGCCTGCGGATAATGTCCCCCAATAAAGGCATGCCATCAGGTACACGACGCAGAGCCAGATGATGCCTCAGCGTCGAGGCGGGCTCTGACTCTGCGTCGCGCCGGTCACCCGCCCTCGCCCCGATTGACTTCGGCGATGGGAGTACAGTACCGAATGTCCTCGCAGTGGTCCAGCGCTACCCAGTGGCCTCCCGTACTCGCGAAGGATCACGAGCGCCTCTGTGCCACGAGCAAGGCGATGGTCCATACCGGCCCGCAGCCCGAGTACCATAAGAGCTGTGAGCTAACTTCGTAGCCTTACGCTAATGGCGTTCTGTCTAGGAAAGGCTTGGGCTGCCAAGGCCGCATCACGACTAAACTCATGTCCTCGTCCGCACCATTCGAACGTCCCGGCGCCCCCGAATCGAACGCGGGGGATGAGTTCCACGTCCTCTGGGCGGTGCGCCGGGCAGTCCGGTTGCTTGACGTGTCGTCGCCGACGCAAAGGGTGATCGTCGAGGGGGTGGGGCCGGTGGATGACCCCGACGGCGACGACGCATTTTTGGGAGCAGACCTGACCGAGTTCGAGGGCGGCGACACGTTTGCCGATGCGGACCGAACGGTGCTGTCGCAGCTCAAGTACTCTACGCGGCACCCGCGCCGGTCGTGGACAGCGGCCCGGTTGTCGTCGGGGGGCCACGGCCCGAAGCAGAAGAGACCGGTTATCTACCGGCTGGCTCAGCCAGTCCAAGCGTTCCGCCGAAAGCACGGTACTGAGGCAGTCCGCGAGCGTCTTCGAGTGCGCCTGGTGAGCAATCAGCCCACGGACGAGACGTTGCTCTCTGCACTGGCCGAAGCACGGGGTTTGTTGACAGGGACATCGCCCCCTACCGGGACGAAGCGCTTGCTCAACGGCCTGACTCCAGACTCGGCAGCGAAGGTCCTCCGGCTCTACAACGCGAGCAGGTTGCAGAGTCGGGAGTTCCTCGACTTTGTCTGCGTCCTCGATCTGACGGGGACGAACGAGGACTCTGTAGACCTCCAGCGGCTCCGACTGGTGCAGGAGTTGGGGTTAGCTGCAACCCTGGACCCGACGCGGGGCGTGCGCGCGCTGGAGCGGCTGATCTCGATCGACGCGGGGCCGCACGGCGTTGGGTCGCGCGGACTGACGCGGGGCGACGTGTTTGCGGCGTTGGGCGTGACGGTTGAGGCGGACGTATTCCCGGCCCCAGCCCGGTTCTCCCCACCGCGCGACCCGATCCCGGTAGGCGAGGCGTCGGCACTGGCGGACCAGGTGGTCGAAGCGGGGGATTCGCCCGTGGTCGCACACGGCCCGGCGGGTGTCGGGAAGACGACGACGCTTCTCCAGGTGGGGCGGCATCTCCCTGAGGGGTCCGAGCTGATCGCTTACGACTGCTACGGGGAGGGGAGCTACCTCGACCCAGGGTCGGAGCGGCACACGCCCCGGCGCGCGCTCACACAACTCACGAACGAACTGGCGGTCCGGTTTGGGACGCCGTTCTTGCTGGAGCGGGACCTCGACCGACCCGACCTGTATCGGCGGTTCCGCGACGCGCTGGACCGGGCGGGGCGGCTCGTCCCGGAGGGGGCCGTGGTGGTGGTTGCCGTAGACGCGGCCGACAACGCAGCGTACGCGGCGCAGCGGGAGGGTGATGAGAGCTTCGTGCCTCGGCTCCTGAGCGCGCCCCTACCCGCTTCGGTACGGCTGCTGGTCACGTGCCGGACGCACCGGATCGCCGACCTGTCGGCGCCCGAGGGCGTGGTTGAGCACGAACTGCAGGGGTTCGACCGCGCCGCGACCACGGAGCACGTCCGGCGGCGGTTCCCGGAAGCGACCGAAGCCGAGGTGGGGGCGATCCACACTAAGACCGGCGGGCGGGGACGGTCGCTCGCCAACCCCCGGGTCCAGGCCTACGTTTTAGGTGCGTCGGAGGCCGTTGCAGAGGCCGTCGCCTCGGCCGCCGCCACGCCCCAGAAGATCTTCGACGACCTGTTCGCGTCGGCCGTAGAGCAGGCCCCGGACGCCGTGCAAGCACTTGAGTGGGTAGGGACGCTCGTGGCGATGGGACGTCCTGCGCCGGTGGCGTCGTTCGCGTCGTTGATCGGGCAGCCAGAGCAGGTGGCCCGACGGTTCGTAAGGGCGCTAGAGCCCGGCGTGCTGCTGGAGGGCTCGGGGTCCGCTGCGACGGTAGGGTTCCGGGACGAGGACTTCGAAACCGACCTCCGAGACCGGGTCGGCGAGACCGCACTCGCGGCAGCGCACGCCCGGATCGCCGACGCGCTGCTGCCCGTCGCTGGAACCGATCCGTACGCGGCGGGCGCAGTGGCCGACCACCTGTTCGCTGCCGGGCGGACGGACGATGTCGTTTATCTGGTGCTAGAGGGGCCACGGCCGGACGCCATCGACGACCCCCTGGCGCGGCTTCGCGTGAACCGGCGGCGGGCGGCTCTGGGTATCCGCGCGGCCGTGAAGGGCGGAGATCGCGCCTCGATGGCTCGGGTGATCTTCGCCGCGGCGGAGTTCGCGCGGGGCGAGGAGGCGACGCTCAAGCTGATCCAGGAGGCACCGGGCCTGGCTGTCCGGTTCGGCGACGCCGAGACGGTCGCAGGGATCTACGTGCGCGAGAGCACGGCGCCGTGGAAGGGTCCGGCGCACCTCCACGCAGCCGTGCTCCTCGCGCGGGCCGGTGACGAGGCGGGGGCGCTCGATCACGTCCGGGCCGCCTCGGCGTGGATGCGGCGGCGGCGGAGCTTGATGGACGAGGGGGAGGCCGACGGCTGGCGTTTGTATGCCGACGACATCGCCCACGAGGTCGAAGTCGCCTATTGGCTGCAGGGCGCGGAGGAGGCCTACGACCGCGTGACGCGGTGGTACCCGCGGGTCGTCCGCGCGCAGGCGGCGCGGGCTGTCGTCCGTGCGGTCGCGCCCCGCCTCGGAGTGGACGCGGTGACGGCAGCGTTGGCAGAACTTGAGCTCTCCCCCATCGAGTCGGCTGTGGTGATCGAGGCGGCGTGGTCGGCGGGTGTGGTGATCGACGATGCGGCGGTGTTGGACGTGGCTCGGGGTGTGGGCGCGCGCGCAACGTCGACGCGCGTCCACCGCGGGGAGACGTGGGCCGTAGGGTTCGTCGAGGCTGTTGCCCGCGCCGGGGGCGGCAGGCAGCTCATCAAGCGGATACTGGGCGCGTTCGGGCCGCCTCCGGCGCAGACCGTGCCGTCGTACATCATGGGGGTCGATGAGATTGCCGGGGCGCTCCGGGTCGCCGCTTTGTTCGCGACGCTTCGCGGCGAGGACCTCGACGTGAAGCAAATCAGGCCTTCGTCTACCTTGCCACTCCCTCCAACCGAGGAGGAGGCGACCGACGAGGAGAAGAGCCGAGTTCGGCGCGAAAACGAACGTCGAACGGAGGAGCGCGAGCGGTGGGACGCGCTCGTCGGGGTAGCCTTGCCAGACTACCGGTTCCGGGCCGAGGCGATGCTCGGTCAGCTGTCCGCGCAGGAAGCCGCAGCGGCCGTCGCCGGGGTGCGGCCGTGGGTACCCGGGGAGGAGCGCCAGCCCGGGTCGTACAGCCGGTACAAGCATCGGATGCGCCTGCGACTAGACGGGCTGGGGTTCGCGGGGGCAGACGCCGAGGCCGTTGCGTGCGTCCTCGACGGACTGAGTGCGGCTGGTCCGGTCGAACGAGCGACGGCGTGGCTGAGCGTGGCTCGCCAGGCGGCCCGGTGGCCGACGCTGGCCCCGGCCGTGGAGGGCGCTGTGGAACGGGCCGTTGAGGCGATAGCGGGCGAGGCCCTCCCCGCGCGAGAGCGGTGGACGGTGCTATGGACTGCGGCTGACCTGGTGCAGCACGAGGACGACGCGTGGGCGGCCGAGCTTTACGCCAAGGCGGTAGAGGCGGCCTCGGACCTAGACGACGACGGAGCGCGGCTCCTGGGCGCACTCGCGGGTATCCTAGAGAGCATGGGGACACCCGGTCCAGACAGAGACGGGTGGGCACTCGCCCGACGGATCGCACGGGCGATTGAGCACCACACACCGTACGTGTCCGACGAGGACCACCTCCCGAAGGAGGCGTGCATCCGGGCCGCCGCAGCGGTGGACGCCCAGTCGGGACTCGCGCTCGCGTCGCGGTGGGACGACGAGGACCGCAGCGACCTAGCGGGAGGTGTGCGCGCCGTGTGTGTGACAACGGGTGAGACGGGCGGGCTCACGCCCGAGGTAGCCGTCTCGCTGCTCAGGATCGTCCCGTTCGGGATTGAGGTCACAGATGACCTCCTCCCCCACCTCGACCGGCTCCGCGCGGGGGAGGCATCGGCACGATCGCGCCTGAGCCGACTCGTGGGAGACACCGCGGCGTGGGCGGTTCGGGACGTACCCCCTCGGAGCCGACGTCACATCGCCGGTCGGCTGGCGGCGTGGGCCCAGGGCCACGGCTTGCAGGGGCTCCCCGGGATCGCCGAGGCGGCGGAGACGGCCGGGTTCCTGGAGTCGCTCGGCGAACGGGAGCGCCAGCGGCAGCACTCCCCTCCCCAGCCGACCGTCGCGAGAGAGCGGGCGCCGTGGCAGATCGAGCAAGACGAGCGCGACCGGAAGGCAGACGTGGCGTACGACGCCGCGCTCACGGACGCGCGTGCCGGCGCGTTCGACCGCCTTGGGGAGCGGCTGGCGGAGGCTCGATACCGAGGGGACCGAGCGCCCCTGCTCACGGCCGTGCGCGAGGCCACGCCTCGCCGACACAGGACAGCGTACCTCGACGGCTTGGTTGGCCTCGACCTCGGACCGGGCGAGGGACCGCTATGGGTGGGCGATGTGCTGAAGGCATTCGCCGGCGCGCTGCAGGCATGGAAGGGAGACGCCCGCGTCGGAGCGTGGATAGACAAGGGCGTGGAGTCGTTCGCCGAGCGGTGGTTGCCGTGGCTCCTCCGCCGGGGGTGGGGGGTGGCAGACGTTGTTCGAACGATGTTCACGTTGCCCGGCTTGGATGACCGGGGGGCCGAGATCACAATCGCCGCGGTGGCCCGGCGGGTGGGAGACCTGAGCGCGGAGGCGCTCCTCCATGTAGGGAGTGTTCTCGCCGAGGGGTTCACACGGGAAGAGAAGCGAGCGCTCGTGGGGGCGGTGCTGGACGCCTGGGAGGGGGAGGCCGGGCTGGACCCGCTCCCTCCTGAGGCCGGGCCAGCCCGGACTACGGGCGGGTTCTTGTGGAGCGCGTTCGGGCACCACGACCGGCAGGTCCGCTGGCGGGCGATGCACGCGGCGCGGGCGATGGTCCGGACCGGCGACGCCGAAGCGGTGCTGTCGGACCTCGTGGCGTGGTCAAGGGAGACGGACGTGGGGCCGTACCGAGACGCCGAGCGGGTGTTCTACTGGCAGGCGGCGCTCGCGTCCCTCCACGCTCTGCTGCTCCGGCTGGTCCATGAGGTGCCGGACGTCGTTCGGCTGCACGCCGACCTACTGGCGGAGCGCGCACTGAGCGCGACGTTCCCGCACGTCCAGGTGCGCGAGTTGGCGCGGCGGGCAGCCCTGGCGCTGGAGGCGGACCGGGCAGGGACGTACGATGCCGAGACGGTAGAACAGCTCCAGACCACGAACCAACCCGTGGGTCGGAGCTCGACGCATGAGGTCCCTCTGCGCAACCCTTACGACATGATCTGGGGGGAAGCGAAGGACGCCTTCCGGTTTCCCTTCGACTACTTGGACCAGGTGCCGTACTGGTACCGGTGGGCGGAGCAGCGGCTCGACGTCCGCGCGATGTCCGTGCTGGAGCGGGCAGACGCGTGGATCTGCGACCGGTGGGGCCTCCCGGACGTTGACGGCTGGAAAGACCCCCGCACACACGACCCGTACGGCCGCCGCGACGCCCGGGTCTACAAGGGGAGCTACCCGCGGCTCATGGGGACACGGGAGCACCTGACGCTCCACGCGATGTTTTGTGCCGTCGGGGAGTTGCTCGACGGGGGCGCGGCGCTCCGAGAGGATCCGTTCGATACGGACGACGACTGGGACGATTGGGCGAAGTGGATGGAGGCGTACCTCCCCGCCTTCGACGAGGTGTGGGTCCACGACCTCCTGGGGCCGACGCCACTCGACCCGCTATGGTGGGGCGAGGTGGCCGAACCGTCCGAGTGGGCGGACACGGGGGGGCTTGCGGACTACGACCGGCTGCTCGGACTCCCCGAGGGGTCGGTGTCGATGGAGACGGTCCCCTGTGACGAGATCGTGGTCCGCGAGTCGGCGGAGGCGTGGGCGAGCATGGCGTACGACTACGTTCGGGTGAACAGCTGCCTCGTGACTCCGGAGACGGCAGAGGCCCTTCAGCGCGCGTGCCAGTCCAACCCTGACTACTACAGCAACCCGATGCCGACGGGGTGGCACGACGACGTGCTCGACGAACCCGGGTTCACGGTCCTGCCGTGGGTGGGGTACGGTGGCTCCGAGGAGGCGCTCGACACGTTCGACCCGTTTATCTTCGGTCGGGGATTGCAGATCGCAGCCCCGCTCAGCACGACCGTGTCCGCTCTAGGCCTCACGCAGGACGGCCCGGTGTGGCGGGACGCCAGTGGGAGGGTCGTCTTCCGGCTAGAGGCGTGGGCCGACGAGCCGCCTGGCCGCAACGAGAGCTACGGGCCCCATTCGACCGGGACCCGCCTGTGGGTCCGCCTCGACGCCCTCCTCTCCTACCTCAACGACGTAGGCCTCGACCTCTTGATCGAGGCTGGCATCCAACACCATGACCGACGCGACCGGTCCTACGGGACCTCCTCCGACCGATCCCGAGACGACGGCCATGCCGTCTACACCCTCGTCCGCCGCGACGGGACGTTCCGTTCCCTGGACCTCGACCGTCGCTTTAGGCGAGCGGATTGCCCGTGAGTGGGGGGACCGCCCCGACACGACGGTGCGGTGGATGGCCCACTGGATCGCCGAGCTCATGGAGCGGGCGGAGTCGGCAGAGACGCCAGAGGCTCGCGAGCGCGCTCAGGAGGCGTGCGCCAGGGCGATCCAAACGCTCTGGGCGCAGCGCCAGCACTGGCCGTACGGCGCGCCGCTCCAGCGTGTGGCAGAATCCTTGAGCGCCCTCGCGGAGGCCCCCGAACGGTTCGAACAGGACCGACCGACCCCCGAGGCGGGATGGGGAGGTGCGGTGGATCTCATCGACCGCTTGGGCCACCAGGAGTGGGAGATCGTGCGCCAGGCGGCGATTGCGGAGATCGACTTGAGCGAGGAGCGGAAGACGTTGGAGACGGCCCCCGAGAGCCTGGACGAGAAGGAACGCGAGATCATCGAGACCCTGAGCCAGCTCCAGGACCGCCAGAACGAGACGTACTTCATGCTCGGTCCGCTTCGTGCGGACGGGTTCGGCGACCTCAACGCGGAAGAGAAGACCGAGCGGGTCCGGCAGGCCCTCTCAGACGTGGCTGAGCAGCGTGAGCAGGCGTTTACCCAGGCGGCAGCGACGTCACCACTAGCCAGATCCGAATAAGGCGATCTCGACGTGGAAGCGGACTGAGCAAGCCGAGCATGTGTCTTTCCCGACCGTCGTGGGACGATACCTCGTGAGGGGCCGAAGCCGAACCAGCGGTTATGCGGTGGGCGATTGGCCGTGCCAGTAACCAATGCTGAAACTATGGTACTGAAGTACATCTTAGGGGTGGGCAATGTTAGCACGATTACAGCCCATTCAATGGTCGCCTCTGGGTTGGCGCTCAGTGCAGTCTATTCTAATGACTTGCTCTATTGTGCAGCGTACACAACGCTTCACCCAGAACACTCCGATGCTTCTTGAGGCGTACGAATGTGCGCTGAGTCCCCCAATCGGGGCAATCTCAGTTCCAGCTTGCATGGGGGTTCCAGCTTGCATGGGGGTTCCAACGCATGGGGGTTCTCCCAATGCATGGGGGTTCTAGGTTGCATGGGGGTTTCAGCGATCCGCCCGATGGTGGTCTCATGTGCTGGAATTGAGAGGTTGCGTCACAAGAGCACATAGCTATCGGGACACGTGCTTGCGGACTCAGGGCCAGACTTCAGAGCATCTCTGTGAGACCGCAAAGGTGCTCGCGGCGGCGGCCAGATCCCTCGATTCGGACGAAGCCGATTCTGTTTGCCTCGATTGTCTTGCTACCCGATCACGTAGCGGACTCAGGCATGCCCATCGCGTACCTGATCGCTGCTGCGATCGCTGCGTCGAGTTCACCAATGCGGGATGCGGAGACGGAGGACCCGCCGCCGGTGGCCCGCTCCTTTAACCGGGTCCGCATCCGCGTTTTGGTACACCTAGCGAGATCGGACGCGTCAACTAGAGAACGGAGTCGGTCGAGTCCAAGCACCTGTAGGCCGGTCTGAGCAAGCTGGACATCGAGCTCTTTGACACTCGATGGAAGCGTCAACTCAGGCATACGCAGCTTAGGGATCTTGTCGTAGGACATACGCCAACGTCGTACGAGCATCGCCATCGTGCTCGGGTCCACCAGGTCGGCGAACGTGAGCGTCCTTGAGAGCTTGAGTTGACGCTTAACCTTCTTCTTGAACTGAACCTCGAACCGAAGGAGGTTGCCAGGTCTCTTCGCTTCATGCCCCTTGTCGTAGACAGAGATCGTCCGGTGCGACCATTGATATTGAACGCCTCGGCCTACGTGGATCAAGTGTTTTGCACGCGAAAGCGGTCCGAAGAGCGGGAGGTACTCGGCGACCGGGCGCGGGAGTGTCAGCGTGGCAGCTAGGTCTAGGCGATAGACGCAACTGTCGGCGGGGTTGAAGTCGAGGAGAGACGCCAGGGCGGCGGCGGCGGCGCGTACGTCAGCGGCGGTCATCGTCCGAACGTTGCTGCCGTAATACCAACGGGGGAGGCTTCCACGAATCCAAGTTGCTCCGTCAGGCTTACGCGTCACCTTCAACGTACCTAGTCGCCCGTGCGTCGTTTTATGCCCGCTGCTTACGTCGTGCGTCTCGCGGAGCGAACCAAGCGAGGCGATAGACCCAATCTTGGGCACGCAGATGGTGACCGTATCCACCATGGCCGCTGCAGAAACTGTAGCCTCGTCCCCATTGATACTTATTGGGGATTAGCGACTGGTGGAGTCGCCGCCTGTCGGCACGTAGCCTTCGTGGAAATAGGCCCGCACCTCGTCTGTCGGGAAGAGGACCGTCCGCCCTCGACGGATAAAGGGAATTTGACGCTTGGACTTCTTGTATTCGACTTGGCGTGCTGACCAACCTGTGAGTTCCATCAACTCCTTCTTGGTCAGCCACTCCTTGCGAGTAGCCTCTCGAATAAGCGAGGGGAGCGCCTCGGAAATACTAGACTGAACCGCAGCGTGGATGAGGGCCTGAAGAGTCTTTTCTGAGGAGATGATCAGAGGGGAGTCCATTTGGCTAGGAGGGCTTGAGTTGCGGTGTGGTGCCGCAGAGTAGCCCGCCAATTACGACGGCGCTAACTGATCCTCCAGCCTGGTCGAATCGAATCCTTGTTCTAATGATACCAATTATCCTTCTTATGGTTTGAATTCAAAGGGCTACGGTATGAATTCAATTGATCAAGGATCTGAACGATTCCTAACCTGATATGAATGTCACGCTTTGCGTGGATTCATCGGGACTTCACCCTTAGGAAGATTCCAGGCGGGAGCTCAAGTAAACCTGCCCCTCTAGCTTTCTGGAGCCGCTTCTTCGTGATTGCTGGGGTCTCCTCAAGTCTCTTTGCCACGTCGTCCACAAGCGATTCAGGGATATAGGTGGGTGACCCTGTGTATCGCTTGGCCCGATAAGCTTCTATCCCGTTTTCGTCGATCAGTAGCGTGGCGCACTCCGCGAAGTACTCTACGCCTGGACGTCGCCCTGTTTTTAGGTTAGGATTTCCGGGGCCAGTCTCAAAGCGATCCCAGAAGACTCGGGGCTTTCTCACAGGACGTTTTGGAATCGAGACCTTCAGTTGGCGAGGGGAATGGTAGTAGTGGTCTAGGTGCTCCATCACGTTCGCCCTGAGCGGATTGCCCTCCCCGCCACGTTTGCGCGCCTGGTAATACGCGTCCTTGAACGCGTCGATATCCTGCGCGTCGAGTAGTTCGAGTGAGCGGTTCCACTCACTCCATAGACGGCGGATCGCGTCCTCGACGTCGATGGCTCCAAACGCTATTGCGTCGATGGTACGGGTGCCATCACTCTCGCGGGCCTCGCCGAAGAAGTGGCGGAGTTCAAATTGCTCAGCGTCGGAGAGCAATACCCAGGCTGGTGCTAGTGACTCCATATGGTCTGTGTGAGCTTGTCCACAGCCTCGTTGTCACTCTGTTTGAGGTATTGATCCGTGGTGTGGAGGTACTTGTGGCCGAGCGACTTGCTGAGCGAGTAGACGTTGCCCCCGTTGCGTAGAGCGTGGTCCGCAAAGCTGTGGCGCGCAACATGGAAGCTGAGGCCCTCGGGGGCTATGCCTGCGATCTCAGCGACCTTTTTGAGGTTCAGGTTGACCTGAGCATTTCTTGAACTGATTCGTCGCCGAAGATGAACGTCATTGCTTTCATCTCCATCCTCCAGGAGAGGGAAGAGGTAGCCATCTGACTCTACTACCCCGGATCGGTAACGAGAAGCGATTGCTGCTGCAGGTGGGGGCAGCATGATCGACATCGGCGTCCCCGTTTTCAGCATCGCGTACTTGACCCTGTCCTCCTCGATGTCCGACACCTTCAGGGTCGCCACATCGCCGAAGCGCATTCCGGCTGCGAAGAAGGCGAAACAGAATGTGTCTCGGGCAATCGAGGGCCACGAGCCTTCTGGCAGGTCAGCCGACAAGAGCGCCTGGACATCGCCAAAGGAAAGCTTGCGGCGGTTCGGTCGGACGGCCTTCGGCTTCTCGAATACGAGAAATGGGTTTTGATCGGGCCGTATCACGTTTTCACGGATAGCCTGCTTCACGACTCGCCCAAGGCGCGACAACTCCTTGCGGGTCGTGTTGGGGCTGTTCCCGCACGTATCCCGAAGGTGATGCGCGAAGGTGTCGAGCGCGGTTCGGTCGAGTTCTTCCCAGGCTACGGAGGTGCCAAGACAGGCCTTGAGTTTGCCAAGCGTCACCCGGTATTTCTTCCACTCCCAGAGTTTCCCGGCTGCATCTAGTCGATCAACGAATTGCTGGAAGTAGTCGGTCAGACTACCACCCGACCCAGCGATTGCGTCCTTGACTTGATCGGCCGAAACAGATTCGAGAGCGGCCTTCTCGGCTTCGATCCGCAACGCGCGAAGTCTCGCGTTAAGGGCGGTCGCGATCTCATGTGAGGACCGGACTTGCTCTTTGGTTGCGTTCCAGTATTTGGGGGCGAGATAGACCCCAGTTGCGGTGAACCGTGATTTCCTATTGGCGGTGACACGGATATAGACTGGGGCCTCGCCATTCGCACGTTGCTTAGACTTGCGCAGAACGAGCTTGACGGTGGGCCGACGCACAGAGTTCACGGGTATGGGTACAACATAGGTACAACAAATTACGGGGTAGGGTGCAGTTGTACCATGCAGCCGAGAACCGAAAACAGGCAAAATGGCCCAAAAGGGGCACTAAGGCTGCAACGGAACGCAGCCGAATAGCAGAACCCGAATCCAGTAGAGCCCACCTCAGATCCCCTCGCAAGCCCTGTGCTTACGAGGGGTTTTGTTTTGGTGATATCACGCGAGACACACCCCTGGCCCGGTTCTGCTATCCGGGCCGTGGCCAGGCGCGATGTGGATGTCAAGCGATTCGGGAGAGGGCGCAACGAGTCGGCACCGATCTTCCCGTGCCCGATGCTGCTACGCGGACACCGTGGTAGCGCTCGTCGCGCGGGCGAGCGCTTCGGTGAGCGTACGCTTGCGGACGGGCTTCGCCACGTGCTCGTCCATGCCTGCGGCGAGGCAGTGCTCGCGGTCCGTGTCGAGCGCGTTCGCGGTCAGACCGATCACGTAGGGCGTGCCGTAGCGCTCGGGCTCCGCGCGGAGACGGCGAGTTGCTTCGAGGCCGTCGAGCTTGGGCATCTGCACGTCCATCAGCACCACATCGTAGCGCGTCGCCGCGAGGGCGTCGAGGGCCGCCTGCCCGTTGTCTGCCAGGTCCGCGCCAGCGCCGAGGCGGCGCAGCATCGCGAGCGCGACGCGCTGGTTGGCCGGGTTGTCTTCCACGAGGAGCACGCGTCGCCCGCCTAGGCCGGTGTTGGCGGCGGCGCCCGTCCCGGCGGACGCCACCGTAGGCACCCCGGAAGCTCCATCGCCCGAGACGCCCCCCGACATAGGAGGACGCAGCGCTTCCACCAGCGCTCGGCGCAGCGCTGCCTGCTTCACGGGCTTGGTGAGGACCGCCGCCAGGCCCAGTCGTTCTGTCACCGCGCGGCCCAGTTGGTCGCCGATGGAACTCAGGACGACCAGCGGCAACGCAGCCGCCTCGTGCTGGTCGCGGATCGCGGCGGCGAGCCCGAGGCCGTCCATCTCGGGCATGTGCATGTCGAGGATGGCGAGGCCGGGCAGCGGATGCGCGTCGAGCCAGCGGAGGGCGGCAGCGGGGTCCTGAAGCAGGACTGGGTGGGCTCCCCAGGCACCGAGTTGGAGTTCGAGGATGCGAAGGTTGACGGCGTTGTCGTCCACCACGAGCACGCACTGCCCGTCGAGGGAGGCCGGGGCGGGCAGAAGTGGCTTGTCGAGCGCGGGCCCGACGGGGACCTCCAGGGTGAGGTGGAACGTCGAGCCGGTACCGACCTCGCTCTCGGCCCACAGCTCGCCGCCCATCAGCCCGACGAGTTAGCCGCTGATGGCGAGCCCGAGACCGGTGCCGCCGAACTGCCGCGTCGTCGAGGCGTCGGCCTGCGTGAACGAGCCGAAGACGTGGTCGAGCTTCTCGGCTGGAATGCCGATGCCGGTGTCCTGCACGGCGATGTGGAGGGCCGCCGTGGCGCTGTCGAGCGGCCGGTCGAGGAACGCCTGCACCGAGACGCCTCCCGTCCGGGTAAACTTGACCGCGTTCGAGACCAGGTTGGTCAGCACCTGCCGCAGGCGGTGGGCGTCGCCGACGAGCGTGGCAGGAACAGCCGGGTCGATGAAGTAGCCGAGGTCGAGGCCTGCCCGCGTCGCGCCGACCGCGACGACGTCCAGCACGTCCTCGATGAGCGGGCGCAGCGCGAACGGCTCGGCCTCCAGTTCGACATGCCCCGCCTCGATCTTTGAGAAGTCGAGGATGTCGTTGATGATGCCCAGCAGCGCGTTGCCGGACGGGTGAACGATCTCTACGAACTCGCGCTGCTCCTCGTCCAGGGGGGTCTCGCGGAGCATCTCCGTCATGCCCAGTACGCCGTTGAGCGGGGTGCGGATCTCGTGGCTCATGTTGGCCAGGAACTCGCTCTTGGCCTGCGCGGCGGCCTCGGCGGCCTCCTTCGCCTCGCGCAGGGCCGCCTTCGTGCGCTTGGCTGCCGTGATGTCGCGCGAGATGCCCACGAGGCCCGTGACCTGGCCGTCGGCGTCGTAGAGGGGCACCTTCGTGGTGGAGAGCCAGCGCAGGTCGCCGTCCATCTCGAACGGCTCCTCCTTATCGACGAGCGGGGTGCCGGTCTGGACGACGCGCAGGTCGTCGCCGAGCACCTCGGCCGCGACATCGCGCTCGATGGGGGCCTCGATGTCGGATGCGCCCAGCCCGTGGGTGGGGTCCGCGTAGCCGAGCGCGCGGGCGCTGGCCAGGTTGCGCAGGGTGGCGCGTCCGGCGAGGTCCTTCGCGTAGATGTGATCGGGGACCGTGTCGATGATGGTGCGCAGCAGACGCCGCTGCTCGTCGACGTCCTCCACGGACTCCGCCGCATAAGTGGCGGCGGGCTTGAAGACGAGCCAGCCCAGCATAGCCAGCACGAGCAGCATGGCGAGCAGCAGCGTGATCTCGATGATGCGGACCTGCCGGTTGGCCTTCGCCGAGAGCGCGTCCAGGGTGAACACGATCTCGTCCATGCGTGCGAGGTAGGCATCGCTTCCCGCCAGGATTGTGTTCAGGGCCGCCTCCACGCCCGCGGCGTCGTTCTGGGCGCGGGCGCGGCCGAGGGCAACCACCGCCGCCTCGATCTCGCTGATGTAGGGCGTCAGCGTCTCCATCGAGGCACGGAGGGCCGGATCCGCAAACCCGGACAGGCGCAGCGCTGCGTCGCCATCGAGCAAGCCGCGATGGGTGCGCACCCAGTCCGCCACGTCTGCTTCGAGCGTGCTCATCGAGGTGGCATCGGCCCGGGCTACCGCCTGCGCGTCCTTGGCGATGCGCTGGCTGAGCATCCGCTGCCGGCCGGCGAGGTTGACCTCGTGGGCATCCTCTGCCCGCTGTATGAGTTCGATCTGCATCACCGCCTGCTCGGCGATCGCCAGCAGCGCGATGAGCGCCAGAGCGACGAGATAGCGACGCGTGAGCACGCCGCGAATGCGGTGAGGCGAGGTGGTGGGCATGGGAGAAGGGGGTGGGCGGCGTAGGCCTACCGAGGGGACCGGTGGCCTCACCCAGGTCTCCTCTCAAATCCCGTACCAGCACGCTCTGCCCGACGGCCGACGCCACCGCCTGCCGCCTGACACCTCGGGCTTCTGAACGCTCTCGGCAACGCCCAGCAGCCCATACACCGAACATGTCGGGCTCTGATCTCCCGCACGCGCCCCGTGTATGCACTGGGGTACGCTACGGCCCTGGACAGCGGCCGCCGGGTCTTTGTCCCGATCCAGAGGACGGATCCGCGTCGTCCCCCTAGCACGCTCGCCCATCCGTCCCCGTAGCGCCTCGCCCTGAGCCGCTCAGTCACGCGCCGTTCAGTCATGCGCCACTCAGTCACGGGTGTGGTTGAGCAGCCACGCGTAGAACGCCGGGTCGGCGTACGTCGCTGTCCACGCGTCGTGCGCAGCTTCGGGGTAGACGGTCAGCTTCACCTCGCCGCCGCTGGCGTTGATGGCGCGGGCCATCTCGGCGGAGCGCTCCAGCGGCACGATGCCATCGAGGGCCCCATGGAAGGCCCAGATGGGCGTCCCAGAAAACGCCGGGGCGCGGAAGGGGAGGCCGCCGCCGCAGACAGGAGCCGCCGCAGCGAAGCGGTCGGGGAAGTGCATCACGAGGTCCCACGTCGCGTAGCCGCCCATCGAGAGGCCGGTCACGTAGACGCGCGCCGGGTCGATGCGGTGCGTGGCTTCGATGTGGTCGAGCAGCGCGCCGAGCTCGCGGACCTCCCAGCGCGGGCGGGCGGCAGGCAGCTGCGGCGCGACGAGCACGAACGGGAACGCGCGGCCTTCGCGGACCTCCTTCAGCGGGCCGTGGATCGCCACGCGGGACAAGTCCTCGCCCCGCTCGCCGGAGCCGTGGAGGAAGAGCACGAGCGGCCACCGGGTGTCCTCGTCGGCCTCGTAGCCCTCGGGCAGCAAGAGCGCGTAGGGGAGCGCGACGGGCAGCGCCGCCTCGAAGGTGGCAGCCTGGGATGAGGGCGGCAACTCCGGCGACTGGGCGCAGGTGGCAAGCGGCATGGCAATGCAGAGGCAGAGGAGGAGACGCATGGCAGGGATGCAGGTGGGCCTCCGAGATGATAGCCACGGGCGAAGTGACGCGCGCCGGTGCGTTAGCTTCGCACCCATACGTCCCCCGCTCTCGCCCGCACCGCTCCCCGATGCCGCTCTCCTGGAACGAGATCAAGACCCGCGCCGCCGCCTTCGTCCACGAGTACCGCGACGAGACACGCGAGCACGCGGAGGCCAAGACCTTCTGGGACGCCTTCTTCAACGTCTTCGGCGTGTCGCGGCGCAAGGTGGCCTCGTTTGAGGAGGCCGTCAAGAAAGCGAGCGGCCGGCAGGGCTTCATCGACCTCTTCTGGCCGGGCGTCCTCATCGCCGAGCACAAGTCGCGCGGGCGCGACCTCGAAGCCGCCTACGGGCAGGCCCTCGACTACTTCCCCGGCCTGGACGACGCCGCACTGCCACGTTACGTGGTCGTCTCCGACTTCGAGCGCCTCCGCCTGAACGACCTCGACACCGGCGACGTGGTCGAGTTTGCTCTGCTGGACCTCCTCGACCACATCGAGCGCTTCGGCTTCATCGCGGGCTACGAGAAGCGCAGCTACGACGAGCAGGACCCCGTCAACGTCCGCGCGGCCGCCAAGATGGGCGACCTCCACGACCGCCTCAAGGACGCGGGCTACACCGGCCACGACCTCGAAGTCGTCCTCGTGCGCCTCCTCTTCTGCCTCTTCGCCGACGACACAGGCATCTTCACCCCGCGCGGTCTCTTCGAGGACTACCTCCTGACGCGCACCGCCGAGGACGGCAGCGACCTAGGCGGCAAGCTCACCGTTCTCTTCGAGGTGCTCAACACCCCGCCGGAGGACCGCCAGCGCACCCTCGACGAACAGCTTGCGGCCTTCCCCTACGTCAACGGTGCGCTCTTCGCCGAGCGCTTACGCACGGCACACTTCAACGCCGACCTCCGCACCCAACTCCTCGACGCGTGTGCGCTCGACTGGGGGGCCATCTCGCCCGCCATCTTCGGCGCGATGTTCCAGAGCGCGATGGACGCCGAGGCCCGCCGCGAGCTCGGCGCCCACTACACCTCCGAGCAAAACATCCTGAAGCTGATCGGCCCGCTCTTCATGGACGGCCTCCGCGCCGACTTCGAGCGCGCGAAGGCGCGCAACAGCCGCCCGGAGCTCGACCGCTTCCATCGCCGCCTGGCGGACCTTCGCCTGCTCGACCCGGCCTGCGGCTGCGGCAACTTCCTCGTGATCGCCTACCGCGAGCTGCGCCGCCTGGAGATCGAGGTGATCCGCGAGCTCTACCGCCGCGACCTCGAACGCGGCCAGCGCGTCACCAACATCGCCGACGTGCTGCGCGTGAACGTGGACCAGTGCTTCGGCATCGAGATCGAGGAGTTCCCGGCGCAAATCGCGCAGGTGGCGCTCTGGCTCATGGACCACCAGATGAACACCGAGGTCTCCACCGCCCTGGGGGAGTACTTCACGCGCCTCCCGCTCCGCCGCGCCGCCCACATCCGCCACGGCAACGCGCTCACGCTCGACTGGGCCGCCTGCTTCGGCGACGACCAGCCGCCTGCGTTCGACTACATCCTCGGCAACCCGCCGTTCGTTGGGAAGAAGGAGCAGACGACGGCGCAGAAAAAGGACCTCAAAGCGGTGATGCACGGCGTCAAGGGCGCAGGCGTGCTCGACTTCGTGACGGGATGGTACATCCGTTCCGCGCAGTACATGCAGGCACACCCAGAAACGGCAACAGCTTTTGTCTCTACCAACTCGATCAGTCAGGGCGAGCAGGTGGGCATCCTCTGGAACGAACTCTTCACCACGTATGGCGCGTCGATCCACTTCGCGCACCGGACGTTCCAGTGGTCGAACGAGGCCCCCGGTAAGGCGGCCGTCTTCTGCGTGATTGTTGGGTTTGCGCTGTACGCGTCTGCTCGTAAGCGGCTCTTTGACTACAAGCATGTCCGCGGGGAGCCACACGAAGTGACCGTCTCGAACGTCAACCCGTACCTCGTGGACGCACCGGATGTCGTGGTGCTGAAACGACGCGCCCCTCTATGCGAGGTGAAGGAAATCCGGGAAGGGAGCGCTCTGATCGACTGGGGGCACTTCATCTTGGAGACATCAGACGATGTCGAGGAACTCGAAGAGTCGTGCCCTGCCGCGACTGAGTGGATTCGCCCGTTCTACAACGGCGAAGACCTTATAAACGGTGTGACGAAACACTGCCTCTGGCTCAAAGAAGCAGACCCGAGGGCACTTCGGTCATGCGGGCCGGTCATGGAGCGAGTCGCGGCTGTTCGAAAGGCACGCACTAAAAGTGGACGCGCGGCAACAAACAAACTGGCGGCAGTTCCGACGCTCTTCGGGGAAATCCGACAGCCAACGCGCCGATACCTATTCATCCCCAAAACGAGCTCGGAGAACCGGTCGTACATCCCGATGGCTGTCGTCGAGCCGGAGGTCATCATCAACAACACGAGCCTGTACATCGACGGCGCGGATACCTACACATTCGGCATCCTCACCTCTGAAATGCACATGGCATGGATGCGCTACACTGCCGGGCGCTTAGAAAGCCGCTATCGCTACTCGAATACACTCGTCTACAACAACTTCCCCTGGCCAGAGGCGACCGCGAAGCAGCGCGCGCAGATCGAAGCTGCCGCTGAGGCCGTGCTCGATGCCCGCGCGCCGCACCTCGACGCGGGGGCCACGCTGGCCGACCTCTACGACCCGCTCACGATGCCGCCCGCGCTCGTGAAGGCCCACAGCACCCTCGACCGGGCGGTGGACCGTGCCTACCGCCCGCAGCCGTTCACGTCGGAGGCCAACCGCGTCGCGTTCCTCTTCGAGCGCTACGAGGCCCTGACCAACGCCCTCTTCGCCGAGCAACAGAAGCGCACCAAGAAGCGCCGCCGCTGACCCTCGACCTGCGACACCGCGCAGCGGCCTACTCGTACCGCAGCGTCCGCACCGGGTCGGCGGCCGCCGCGCGCATCGCCTGCGTGCCCACGACGGCGAGTGCGAGCAGGAGCACGCCGAAACCTGCCGCGAGGAAGAGCCCCGGGCCGAGGTCGATGCGGTAGGCGAAGCCGTCGAGCCAGCGGCGCATGCCGAGCCACGCCAGCGGCACGGCTACGACGCTGCCGAGGAGCACCAGCCGCCCGAACTCGCCCGTGAGCAGCCGCACGATGTCAGCCACGCTCGCGCCGAGCACCTTGCGCACGCCGATTTCCTTCGTCCGCCGCTGCACCGTGAACACGACGAGCCCGAAGAGCCCGAGCAGCGCGATGCCGAGCGCGAGCAGCGTGAAGAAGGTCACGGCCCGGCTGAGCATTCGCTCGTGCGCGGCGAACGCGGCGAAGTTGTCGTCGAGGAAGGCATAGCGTAGCGGCTCGTCGGGCGAGAAGCGCGCCCAGAGTGGCTGAAGCTGGTCGAGCACGTCGGCCCCGCCTACGGCGCTCAGCCGCACGATGAGGTCGGAGCCCCCCTCGGCGTAGGTCAGCGCCACCGGCTCGATCTGGTCGCGCAGCGACTGGAAGTGGAAGTCGTCCACGACGCCGATCACGCGCCGCCCGCCGCCAACGTCCTGGCCGAGCGGATCGTCGTCCAGCCCGAGCACGCGCACGGCGGCCTGGTTGAGCAACACCGCCGACGAGTCGGAGGCCACGCCGGTGAACGTCACGCCCTCGCGGACGCGCAGGCCGAGCGTCGCGATGGCGTCCTCGTCGAGGGCAAACCGCTGAAGCGTGAGGCCTTCCTCCATCGCGGGCGTCTGGAAGAGCATCCGAGCGATGCTGGAGCCCGTCGGGACGCGGTCCGCGAACGCCGTCTGCTGCACCGCCGGGAGCGCGGCGACGGCCTGCCGAAACGCCTCGGCCTGCGTGCCGAGGATGCTCGTCTTCACCACGACCACGCCCTCGGGGGTAAAGCCTTTGTCCGCGGTGCGCATGAACGACAGCTGCTGGTGCACCACGAACGCGCTCGCCGTCAAGGCCACCGCCACGGCGAACTGCCCGGCCACAAGCGCGCCGCGTAGCCGCTGGTTGCTCGCCACCGTCCATGTCCCCTTGAGGATGCGCGCCGGGCGGAAGCTCGACAGGTACACCGCTGGATAGAGCCCGGCAAGCAGGCCGACGCTCACAGAGACGCCGAGGAGCGCGAGGAGGTAGCGGGGCTCGGCGAAGAGGCCGTCCACGAGCACCGCGCCCGTCGTGTAGGTGAACGCCCCGAGCATGGCCTCGGCGAGCAGCGCAGCAAGGGCTGCCGCCACGATGCCGAGCACGATAGCCTCGGTGAGAAACTGCCGCACGAGCGTGCCTCGGCTCGCGCCGACCGTCTTCTTGACGCCCACCTCGCGCGCCCGCACCGACGCCCGCGCGGTCGAGAGCGTGACGTAGTTCACGCCGGCCACCACGAGCACGAACAGCCCGATGAGCGCCAGCGCGTAGACAAGCGCCGGGTCGCCGCCGGGCTGCGCCTCGAAGTTGAGGTCGGAGTGCAGGTGGATGTCGCGGAGTGGCTGTGCCCACAGGCGAACCGCCATCATCGACGCAGCCCACTCCTCGTAGGTGCCGGAGAACCCGCTCGTCGGGTAGGCTTGCGTCCGCTCGATCTCGTCAAGCGCGGCGTCGAGGTCGGCCTGTGCGGCGTCGGGGCGGAGGCGGACGTACGTGTAGGCCCCGGCGCTCGTCCAGTTGGTGCTCGGCTCCGCCTGGTCGAGCGGGAGCCACAGCACCGCGTCCAGGTGGGACGGGCCCGGCGGTGCGGCCACGACGCCCGTGACGCGGTGCGGTATCCTGTCGGCGCCGATCTGGAGCGTCTGGCCGAGCGGGTCGGTCTCGCCGAAGTACGTCCGGGCCAGGTCCTCGCGGAGCACTACCTCGTCGGGGGCGCGCAGCACGTCGTCGGGGCTGCCGTAGAGGAACGCATAGCCGAACACGTCGAAGAAGGCGCTGTCGGCGAGGAGCACATCGGCCTGCTCGTAGCGCTGCGCCCCCACGTGCACGACGGTGACGCTGCCCGACCCCTGGACGCGCGTCGCCTGCTCCACAGTGGGCACCGTCTCCATCAGCACATCCGCGAGGTGCGTCTGGCTGACCGCAAAGCCGCCCATCTCGAAGAAATCGGTCACGACGCGGTAGGTCCGCTCAGCGTTCGGCACGTGGCGGTCGTGCGAGAGCTCCTGCCGGACATACAGCCCGAGCACGAACGCCGCCGCGATGCCCAGCGCGAGGCCACCCACGGTGAGCAGCGTGTAGGCGGGGTACTTCGCGAGCGTCCGAACGGCGACGCGGAGGTGGGTCTTTGTCATTGGTTGTTGGTCCTTGGTCTTTTGTGAGGCGGGCCGGAATCAGACATCGAAGCCGATGCGGTTCTCCTGACAATGACAAGGGACCAGTGACAAGGGACGCCGCACCAGCGGCCTACTCGTAGCGCAGCGCCTTCACCGGATCCGTCGTCGCCGTGCGGATGGACTGGTAGCTCACCGTCAGCGCGGCCACGAGCAGGGCGGCGAGGCCTGCCCCGACGAAGGCCCACCACGGCATCGGCGTGGCGTAGGCGAAGCTCTGGAGCCACTGCCGCATCAGCAGGTAGGCGACCGGCATCGCCAGCACCGCCGCGATCACGACGAGGCGCGTGAACTCGCCCGCGAGCAGCCGCACCAGGCTCGGCACGGACGCGCCGAGCACCTTGCGCACGCCGATCTCCTTCGTCCGCTGCTGCGCGAGGAAGCTCGCCAGCCCGAAGAGCCCCAGGCACGCTACGAAGACGGCCAGCAGCGTGAAGGCGAAGAACACCTGCCCAAGCTGCCGCTCCTGCGCGTAGAATCGCTGGAAGTCCTCGTCGAGGAAGATCGAGTCGTAGGGGTAGCCGGGCTCGAAAGCCGTCCAGGACGTTTGGAGGTGGGCTAGCGTGGCCGGAAGGTCGTCCGCGCGGACGTGCACGGCGACGTGGCGGGCGGCGTAGGGATCCAGCGAGAGCGTGAGCGGACGGATCTGGCGGTGCAGCGACTCGAAGTGGAAATCTTCCATCACGCCCACGACCGTACGGACGATCATCCCATCGAGCTCGATCTGCCCCACCTGGCGCCCGATGGCTTCCTCGACGGTCCACCCGAATTCGCGCACGGCGGCCTCGTTGAGCAGCATAGCCCCCGTGGAGTCGGTCGACTGCGCCGGGTCGAACGTCCGTCCCGCCACGAGCGGCACGCCGAGCGTTTCGAGATAGTCGTGACTGACGCGGCCTGCAGCCAGGACGTAGACGTCTTCCGGCGGCGCGTCGACGGGGCGGAACGAGGTCGTGTTGGCGATGCGCCCAGGCAGGAAGTCTGTGGCGGCGGCCTCCTCGATGCCGGGGTGCGCAACGAGCGTCTGGAGGAACGTGTCGATGTCGCCGCGCGCCCCATCAGAGATCACGGGGACCGTGACGACCTGGTCGCCCTCGAAGCCGAGCCGCGAGGACTGCATGTGCTTGAGCTGCTGGTAGACCACGGCGGTCCCGATCAGCAGCGTTACCGACACCGCGAACTGCGCCACCACGAGCACGCTGCGCAGGCGTCCGCTCTTCGCGCCTCGGCTGATCTGGCCCTTCATGACCGTCACCGGCTCGAACCCAGAGAGGACGAACGCCGGATAGAGCCCCGCCAGCACGCCGCACACGAGCGCGATGGCGAGGAGCGCCCCGCCCAGCCCAACCGCACTGCCGGTCGTGAAGGCGAGCGCCTTGCCCGAGAGCGTCTCGAAGAGCGGCAGCAGCAGCACGACGAGGAGCGCCGCCACGCCCGCCGCCGCGAGCGCCATCAGCACCGATTCGCCGAGGAACTGCCCGATCAGCCGCCGCCGGTCGGAGCCGAGCACCTTGCGCAACCCGACCTCGCGGGCGCGGTTGGCCGAGCGCGCCGTCGAGAGGTTGGTGAAGTTGATCCCAGCGAGCAGAAGGATGAAGAGCGCGACGGCGGAGAGTGCGTAGACGTAGCGCACGTCGCCAGTCGGGCCGACCTGGCCGGTGCCGCGCGGCTGGAGGTAGAGGTCGGGGAGTGGCTGGAGGAAGTAGCCCCACTCGGTGCCCGCGGCGTCCGCCTCATCGAGCGTGGTGCCTAGGTACAGTTCGACTTCGGGGGCGACGTACTGGTCGATCAGGCGCGGGAAGGCGGCCTCGACACTCGCCACGTCGGCGTCCTGGCGGAGCCGGATGTAGGTGTACATGAAGTGCGACAGCCAGATCGGCTGCATGTCGTCGATGATGGTGACGAGCGACAGGATCACCTCGGCCTGGAGGATGCTGCTCGAGGGGAAGTCCTCGACGACCGCGCCCACCGTGTAGTCGGTCTGCCGGTCGAGCCGCAGCGTCTGCCCGACGAGGTTGCCAAGGCCATCGCGGGTGTCGAAGTGCCGGGCGGCGGCGGAACGGGTCAGGACGAGGCTACCGGGCTGGGCCAGGGCCGCCGTCGGGTCGCCCGCGAGCGCCGGGTGCGGGAAGACCTCGAAGAAGGTCGAGTCGGCCCAGATGAGGGCGTCCTCGAAGAGCGGGCCGTTTCCACCCGGATGCTCCATGAGCTGCCGCCGCGGCCCCATCACGCGCGTAGCGGTCTCGACCTCGGGCACATCGGCCACGAGCGTCGGCCCCATCGGGATCGCCGAGGTACCGATCTCCATGTCCTGCGCGCCCATCCGCGCGTCGAGGCCGACCTGGTAGATGCGGTCGGCGTCGGGGAAGTGCTGCTCGTAGCTGAGTTCGTCCTGCACGTAGAGCCCGATCAGCAGCGCCGCCGCGAGCCCGAGCGCGAGGCCACCCACGTTGATGAACGAGTAGCCAGGCTGCTTGCGCAGCGTCCGGAAGGCGACGAGGACGTAGTTCTTGAACATGGGGCTGAGGTCGCAGGTCGGGGGTCGATGTGGCAGCGGTGCTGTCCTGCTTCGACCTCAGCAAGCCCCGAACCAAGCCCTGAAGGATCGCCCTAGGCAGAAATCAGGGAAGGCAACTGTGCGGAATCGCACACCGGGTGCGCCCTGCCGACACCCCCTGCTTGACGCGCCTGAACGGCGGTCAAGCTGTCCCCCTCGCACGCGAGAGGGACAGTTTACTGGCGTGAGCCTTCGGTTTGAGGAGCGACGGCGACGGGAACAGGGGGTGCTGTGTCAGCACGGTCTCGTACCATGCCGCAGCCTACTCATGCCGCAGCGACCGCACCGGATCCGCCGTTGCCGCGCGGACGGCGTGGACGCTCACCGTGAGCAGCGCGACCGTTGCGGCGAGCCCGCCAGCCACGAGGAACGGCCCTGGGCCGAGGTCGATGCGGTAGGCAAAGTGATCGAGCCAGCGCTGCATCGCCCACCACGCGAGCGGCGTGGCGACCACGAACGAGATGGCGACGAGCCGCGTGAACTCGCCCGAGAGCAGCGCGACGACGCTCGTCACCGACGCCCCGAGCACCTTGCGCACGCCGATCTCCTTGCGGCGACGCTCAGCCGTGTACGCGGCGAGCCCGAACAACCCCAGGCACGCAATCACGATGGCGAGGCCCGCGAACAGCGCGAAGACGCGACTGAGCCGCTCCTCCTGGCGGTAGAGCTCGTCGAACGCATCGTCGAGGAAGCGGTAGGTGAACGG
>JBCCRG010000004.1:0-24672 GCA_039208155.1 Bacteroidota bacterium
CGCGCTGCAGGCAGCCTACGCCTCGCTCGACATTGGCGCATCGACGCGTTTGGAGCACCCGATCACCCTGGCTACGGGCGAAGCCCGACGGGTCCGTCACGCACTGCAACGCGTTCGCGAAGACGGGCGCGATCAGGTGCTAGCAGTACTCGTCGCCCTCGGGCCCGCACACCCCAACGACGCCGACGAGGCACCGGCAGCCGATGGCCTCGATGCACCGCTCTTGGCGTCGCTGGGACAAGCATTGCGAGGGCCGCTCACCACGCTGCTCGACGAAGCGGATACGCTGACGCGCACTCCGCGCCTCGACACGGAGGATTACCAGGGGGCCGCGCGGCAGATCGCTGCGGAAGGTCGGCGTCTCATGGCGACCCTCAACCTCGTCGTCGACCTGGCGCGCATCGAGTCGGGGGAGGCGAGCCTGGTGCGGAGCGACCTCCTCCTCGGACACGAACTGCGGAAGGTCGTCGGGCTGCTGGAGCCGCTGGCCACAAAGCGCGACCTCGTGCTCGACGCTGACCTTGACGCGGCAGACCACATCGCCGTCCATCAAGATCCGATAGCGCTCAGTCGTGTTCTGCACCATCTCGTCGGGACCGCCATCGCGGAGGTCAGCCCGGGGGTTCTTCGCATCCGCGTTCGCCACAGCGCACGCTCAGCCTCCATCGAACTGGAAGGCACTACGACGTCCGACCATGCGTTGAGTGCTGCCGTGATGCATCAGCCCTTTGGGGGAGCCATCGCGGAGCGGCTCGTGGCACGGATGGCCGGGTCGCTCACCGAGTCGAAAGACGACGAGGCGTGCCGCTGGACACTCACGTTGCCTACGGTCGAACGGATGCCTGCGACGACGGCATCGGTGATCGCGTCGCCTGCAGCGGTGTCGGAGCAGGCCGTGGCCAAAATGGAAGGCTTTGCGACCGACATGCCGGACTCAGGGACGCCAGACGTAGGAACACCAGACGTAGCCGCTCCGGGAATCGAGGCGCTGGAAGTAGAGTTGCCAGAGAAGGTCGATGTCGATTCTGCGGAGGGACCCGCTTCCCCTGTCGTCCCCGAGGCAGCCGACATGCTCAACGCGTTGCCGTCAGCGCTGGACGAGACCGAAGACGAGGCGCTGGAGGCGGAGGCGTTCGCTATGCCGCCAGCGGACACGTTGCCTTCGCCCGACTTCGAGGAGGCGCCGGTGCCGTCGCTGCCGGACCTTGACGCGCTCTTCCCCATGCCGAACGGAGGCGATGGTGGGCCGCGTTCTGAAGAGCCGGAGGAGCCCGAGGCACCGCGGCGTCCCCGCCACGCGTTCCCGTCCATCGAGGCGGCCGCCAATGCGTTCCTACTCGCGGACGACCTTCACTTCTCGGCGCGCCCGCTCGTTCACCGCGACACGTCCGCCGGTGCGGCCACCCCTCCGGGCGCGGCCGAGCCTGCTGGCGCAGCGGAGGCGGGCGTGGAGCAGACTGACAGCTCCCGGCCTGCTCCGCGCTACGAGCGGACGGAAGTACCCCTGCCTGTGGGGGTGCGCCTATCGACGCCTAGCGCGGTACACAACGAGGAACCTGCGGTAGCCCCGCAGGCTCCTGACGAGGAAGCCACTCCCCCAAGTTCGGTACCCACGGCCGACACGGCTCCGCGCGCTTTCGACACAGCGCTTGACGCCTTCGCCTCTGTGGAGGCTGAGCACATCGACGTGAGCGACCTGGATCCTGCCGACGACGAAGTCAGCCGTCTAGCCTCCAAGGTAGACGCGCCGCCAGCCGGTTCGCACGAGGGACCTGGAAGCCAGCCGCCCCGCCTCGCCGTTGAGGGGCCTGCGCGTGTGCTGATCGTCGAGGACAATTCGGAAACACGCATCCTGCTCGAACGCCTCATCGGGCGCGAGTTCGAGACGGTCGCTGTCGAGTCCCCCCGGGCTGCGCTCGACCAACTCACACAGCAGCAGTTCCACGCGCTCGTCCTCGACATCCACCTCGGCGGGCGCGAGACGGGCGTCGATATCCTGCGCATCGCGCGTACCCTCGACGGCTATGCGGACACGTTCGCGATGGCCGTGACAGCGTTTGGCGAGCGGTCGGATCGGGAGCGGTTCATCGAGGCGGGTTTCAATGCCTACGTGCAGAAGCCGTTTGTCCCGGAGGCCTTGCTGGCCCCGCTCCGCGAAGCGCTGCAGCCGGCCTAGCCGAGCCTACGGGACGAGACGCTCGTTCGCCGACATGTGTGCATCCGGCGCAGTCGGCACGGCGCGAGCTTTTGACTCAGCGCTCAGCCGCACGTCGGCGGGCGCTGATTGGACACGGTGCCTGGCATACGCGCGGAAAAAAGCTATCTTGAAGCCCCACCTAGTCCTTTCTACGCCATGCCTCTCCGAGTGTACGCCGACCGGGCGTGCGTACACGTCGTGACGATGCCGGTGTGCTCCGCTTGGTTGCTCGCAGCGCTTGTGCTGCTGGGCGGCTGTGCAGGCAGCGCCCGCCTCGACGCGCCGCTCACGCCGCTGGTCCCCGCCGCGACCGCCCCCCACACCGAAGCAGAAACGGAGGTCCGCCTCCGCACCAGCGCCGACCGCTGGATGGGTGTCCCCTACAAATGGGGCGGCACCTCCCGCAATGGCATCGACTGCTCGGCGTTCGTCCGCGCGATGTTCCAGGAGACGTTCAGCGTTCCGCTCCCGCGCAGCACGCACACGCAGGTACGCGTCGGGATGGAGGTGCCCTGGGGCGAGTTCCAGACCGGCGACCTCATCTTCTTCAAGACGAGCCGCCGCACCAACCATGTCGGCATCTATCTGCGCGACGGGCAGTTCGTCCACGCATCCAGCAGCCGGGGCGTGACGATCTCGCCGCTCCAGGGGTTCTACGAGCGCAAGTTCTGGACGGCGCGCCGCATCCTGCCCCGCTTCGGTACGCCGCGCCGCGACACGCCAGCGCCGCTTGCGCCGACCGTCTCGCCGGTGCCCGCACAGCCGACGTCTCCGATAGCGCGCCCTGGCTGGTAGGGCTCGCCCGGCATGGATGCCCCGGTCGCGTCGAATCCTTGGGCTCGTTCGGTCGTATATTTACACCGCTCGCCGCCCCCCGGTTTTCCGGGGCGTGGCGTTCTTCTTTTTCCGCCCCGCGCCTCCGCACCGTGCGTGCGTCGCGCCCTCCCACGTCCATCCGCATGTCCTCCCCCGTCTATCTCACCCAGGAAGGTCTCGACGAGCTCAAGGCCGAACTCCAGCGTGCCCGCACGACCGAACGCCAGGAAATTGCCCAGGCCATCGCTGAGGCGCGGGCGCAGGGCGACCTCTCCGAGAACGCGGAATACGACGCGGCGAAAGAAGCCCAGGGCCACCTCGAAGCGCGCATCGTCAAGCTCGAGACCACCCTCGCCAACGCACGCGTCGTGGACGAGAAGGACGTGGACACGTCGAAGGCGCGCATCCTCTCGAACGTGCGGGTCATCAACCGCAAGGCGAAGCGCGAGGCGACGTACATGCTCGTCTCGGCGCGGGAGGCCAACATGGCTCAGAACAAGATCTCGGTGACGAGTCCCATCGGAAAGGGCCTGCTCGGCAAGGAAGTCGGTGATGTGATCGAGATCAAGGTCCCGGCGGGCAAGGTGCAGCTGGAGATCCTGGAGATCAGCCGCTAGCCGCTCGTTCCCGTTCACCCCTGCACGATGCCTGCGTCCACACCGCATGCGGACTCCCAGCGCTCGACGCCCGTGCGCTGGCTCGTGCGGGGTGCTTGGCTAGCTTTCTGGGTCGTCGCGGGATATTTCGTCGCGTGCGCGCTGCTGATCGCCTCGTACCGCGTCGTCGATCCGCTGTTCACGACGGTCCACGTCGAGCGCTGGGTCGAGTCGTGGGGCGACGAAGGCGACTACGACTACCGTCGGACCGCGGTGCGGCTTGCGGACATCTCCGACCAACTCGAACGCGCCGTCGTGGCGTCCGAAGATGCGCGGTTCTACGACCACCACGGCTTCGACTGGATCGAGGTGGAGAAGGCGCGGGAGGCGGCGGCCCAGGGCGGACGGCTACGTGGAGCGTCCACTATCTCGCAGCAGCTCGCTAAGAACCTCTTCCTGACGACCGACCGCTCGTGGCTGCGCAAAGTCGCTGAAGTACCGCTGACGGTGCTCATCGAGGCGCTCCTCCCAAAAGAGCGCATCCTGGAGTTGTATCTCAACACCATCGAGTGGGGCCCGGATGGCGTCTTCGGGGCCGAGGCCGCTGCGCAAGCCCACTACGGCATTGCTGCGGCGGACCTGTCGCGCAACCAGGCCGCGCGCCTCGCCGCCATCGTGCCCGCCCCACGCACCCGCGCTCCTCACGCCGCCGACCGCACCGCGCAGCGTATCCTGCGTCGCATGTGGCAGCTCGGTTACTGACTTTCTCTCCGTTGAAAACGCCCATGGTCGATCTGCGCAGCGATACCGTCACGAAGCCCACGCCCGCGATGCGCCGCGCGATGGCCGAGGCTGAAGTCGGCGACGACGTCTTTGGAGAGGACCCGACGGTCCGGCGGCTCGAAGCGCGTGTCGCGGAGGAGTTGGGCAAGGACGCGGCGGTGTTCGTGCCGTCAGGCGTGATGGGTAACCAGATCGCCCTCCACGTCCACACCCGCCCCGGCGACGAGGTGCTGGTGGCTGAACGGAGCCACATCTACCACTACGAAACCGGTGCCCCCGCGGCTCTCTCGGGCGTGCAATTGACGCTGCTCGGCGACCGACGCGGGTTCATCGAGCCCGACGCCGTTCGCGCGGCCGTGAAGGGGTCGCACGACTGGGAGCCGCGCACGTCGCTGCTCTGTCTCGAGAACACGGTCAACAAGGCAGGCGGGCGGGTCTTTCCGCTGGACCTGCTCCAAGCAACCTGTGCGGCCGGACGCGAGCACGGCCTGCGTCTGCACCTCGACGGCGCGCGCCTCTGGAACGCCGTCGCCGCGTCCGGCATCGACGCGGCCATGTGGGCCGCCCCGTTCGACACCGTGAACGTGTGTCTCTCGAAGGGACTCGGTGCCCCAGTGGGGTCCGTTCTCGCCGGGGAGGCAACCACGATTCGCGAGGCCCGCCGCATCCGCAAGCGGTTCGGCGGGGGTATGCGGCAGGTCGGCATCCTCGCCGCTGCGGGCCTGCACGCCCTCGACCACCACCGCGACGACCTCGCGCTGGACCACGTCCGCGCCCGGCGCTTCGCCGAGACCGTGGCAGCGATCCCCGCCTTCGCCATCGACCTGGACACCGTCGAGACCAACATCGTGCTGTTCGATACCGTCGCGACGGACGCGCAGCCGGTGCTGGCGCAGTTGCAGGAGCGCGGCGTCCTGATGGTGCCGTTCGGCCCGCGCACGATCCGCGCAACGTTTCACCGCGACCTGGCGCCCGCAAACATCGACGCGGCATGCAGCGCCATCGAGCACGTGGCAGGCCACCTCGTCTAGCGTCGCTGGTGTAGGACGTGGCGGATGGAGGTAGGGGTGCGGAAAAATGCAGGCCCTGTGAAACCCGGCGGGTAGCTCCCTCCGTTGGGATACAGCCTTTGCACACCGCACTCTAATAACAACACCGTCCGCACACCGCCATGCCGGAGTGGGTTGAGGTCTACGACAACGAAGACGTACTGGTGGCGACCCGCGAGCGCGTTGGGCGACTCACGGTGCTCACCGCCCTCTTCGCTGGAGCGCTGCTCTCGTTCGCCCCGCTGCTCGTCCTGCACACCGAATACGGCCTGCTGTGGGTGGGCCTGGCCAGCGCGCTCTTCTTCGGCGGCGTGGGCTGGGCGGCGCTCGACTACCTGCACCAGCGGTGCGTCGTGTGGTGCGTCAAGCTCTCGATGAAGCAAGTCGTCGGTTACGACTACGCACGCCGCACCCTCCATCTAGCCTGGCCGGACGTCGCGCGCATCGAACTGGACGCGGACGGGCTGCTCATCGTCGGCCGAGGACCGGCGCCGTTGCCGACGGTCCTCAAGATCCCGCATCAGTACCCCGACTTCGCGGCGCTGAGCCACCGGGTCGTCGAGTATGCGGAAGCGCACCGCGTCGAGGTGCACGTGGACGGCCAGCCGCTCGACACGCTGGATGTCGCTTCGGTGTTCGGCGTCGAGGCTTAAACCTGCACTCCGGCGTGGCGTAGTCGCGCCTCCTGCTGCTCGGTGAGAGATGGGGGCGCGGTGAAGACGGAACCGGCTCCCGGACGCCCGAATTCCTCAGGCGGTAATGCTCCATCAACTCCCGCCTCTATGTTTCGGCTCCACCGCCCGACGCCCGTCCCCCGCGCTTCTCGCCTCGAACGGGCCGTGATTGCAGGGCTGGCGTTCGCGAGCGGACTCTGCTTCGGTATGCTCCTTGCGCCGCGCTCCGGTGACGAAACCCGTGAGCGCATCGGTGCCCAAGCCCGTGCGACCACGGATTGGCTCGAAGACCAGGCCCGCTCCGTGGCCGAGCCGCGGCTGGAGTCGGTGCGCGAATCGGCGGAGGCCGCCCGCCGCCGCTACGTGCCGCTCGCTGACACCGAGTGGGATGTGGTCGATGGGCGTGCTCTCCTCGACGACGCGATCCGCAGCCGTTGACCCTTCCCACTGACGTTCACCTGTTCCCCATTCCCATGCCCTATCCCGAAGCCCTCGTAGCCCCCATGCGGGGTGAACTCACCCGCCTCGGTGTCTCCGAACTGCGCACCGCTGCCGACGTGGACGCCCTCTTCGACGCCGCCGATGGCACGACGCTCGCGGTTGTCAACTCGGTGTGCGGTTGCGCGGCAGCCAACGCCCGCCCGGCCGTGGCGCTCGTCAGCCAGGCTCCGATCCCGCAGCCCGACCGCATGGTGACGGTCTTCGCGGGGCAGGACCTCGACGCGACCGCGCGCCTCCGTGAGTACCTCGCGGGCATCCCGCCGTCCTCGCCCTCGATGTTTTTGCTCGTGGACGGCGACCCCGTCTTTGCCGTCGAGCGTCGCCACATTGAGGGCCGCAGCGCGTCGGCGATTGCGCAAGACCTCGCGCAAGCCTACCAGAAGTTCTGCGGCACCGAAGCCGGCGGCGACGGTGCCCCTGAGCGGTCCGACGTCGCTGCGCAGCCCGATGTCGCGGAGGCCCCGAGCCAGCGCGGCGACCTGCCTTCGACCTTCAAGTCGATTCTTTAGCCCCCAACTACGATCCTGCCTTGCAACGGGGGCGCTCGACACCGAGCGTCCCCGACGTCTATTGGGTCGAAGCCGAAGCCGCATAGGTGCGCAGTTCTTTTCGGACGACTAGCAGTCCATAGGCGAGTCCGCTCGCGATCGTCGCCGCGAACACCCAGGCGTCACCATACTCCCCCCAAGCCGCGAGCGCGATCACGGCTGCGAACGGGACGGTCAGGAGTAGCGACCGGATGCCGTCGAGTACGGGTGCACGCAACGGCACGCGCGCGAGGCGTAGAATCCAGATGAGATGGCCGAGGCGCAGCGTGGCGCCGACTAGACCCGCAATGAGGACGACCGTCCTCGCCTCGAAGAGCAGGCTTGCTGCGATCAGTGCAGACACCTGAACTACGAACATGGCGACGCTGAAGCTGAAGTCAGCACGCTGGCGCTCGAGGACATCGAACACGGGCGTCAGCGCCGCGGCCACAGCAGCCAGCAAGACCCACGGGGCCGTGTACTGCGCGTACAGACCTGCCTCGGCCCAGACCGCGCCGAACACGAACGAGAAGAGCGCTGGCCCGGCCACCAGCACCGCGAGTGCGGGCAGGAGCGACACGACCCAGAGTCCACGCAGCACATCGCGGGTAAGAGCCGCGAGCGAACCCGACGGCGTAGCCTCTGCAGCGCGAACGAAGAACACCTGGCTCACAGAGCCCGTGATGAGCCCAATCGGCAGCGCGAGGGTGCCGTACGCGATACCGAACTGCCCGACGACGCCGCTGCCAAAGAACGCAGCGAGCAAGAAGACCGGCGCTCGTGTTGCGGCTACATTCAGCAGGGCTGCGGGGGCGGAGTATCGCGGAAATCGCTGATAGCGCCACCCGAGGCGCCGGAGGAAACGGAGGTTGAGGGGGGCAAACGCGTCGCGGTCGTTGCGAAACACCCAGACTCCCAGAGCTGTGGCTGCCACGGTAAAGCCTGCGGTTGCCCCGCTTACCAGCCCCCAGGTAGGCTGGACGGACCCTGCGAGCAAGACGCCAGCGCCCAGCTGCACTCCGATCACTGTGAGGCTCTGCACGATACGGATGCTGGAGACGAGTTTGAAGCGTTCGTAGCGCGTGTGCCACACGTCAAACGACAGGGCACTGTCGGCGAGCCAAAGCGCGGGCGGTAGCAGCCAGAATGCGGTATCCCAGAGCGGTGAGCCCGTAAGCGAGAGGCCGAGGCCGGTCAGTCCGGCGAGCAGGGCCCATCCCAGAGCACAACCGAGCGCGAGCGTGAGCAAGCCCCCAGCACGGTCATCGTGGCGGGGAAGTAACAGCGCAAACCGGTAGCCTCCAGAAATGAACGTCGAGCCTACAGCGATGACTGTGGTGAACACCGTCAGGATGCCGAACGCCTCGGGGCTGTAGAGTCGCGTGAGAAGCGGTCGCGCGGCAAATACGACGGCTTGCGCGGCCGCCGTGCCTCCCACGAGCGTCAACGCAGGACGGACGAGGCGTGAAGCCTGCCACAGCCGGGTCGTTGCGCGGAGGCGTTGGGATAAACGGAGCACGAGGCCAGGGGCAGCCGGATAAAGTCCCACGCGGGGGGTTAGCGCTGGCCGAAAACTCGCCCGAGAGTGTCGCGAACCCGTAGGGTAGTGGGTGTGACCAAGCGCACTCGAAAATAGGGGGTGAGCGTCGCCCCGAACCCTCGCTTGAACTCGGCCACGCTCGGTACGTTGGCTCCGCCGAAGCAAAGCTGCCTGCACCCGCGCTCCTTTGCATAGCGGGCGAGGTGCCCGATGAGCACTGTCATAGCTGGGCCCCTCTGGCTCCCCACCATCCAGTAGGTCGCGGTCGTGCCATCCAGAGGCGGGTCGAACGTAGCGACTACCCCTGCCTCCACAAGCCCCGCGTTGTTTTCGACGACGAGAACCTCACCAAGCCCCGCGTCGAGGACGCGCTGGGCGAGTGTGGCGAGCGCGTCCTCACCCAGCGACTTCAGCCCCTTGCGTTCGAGACTGGCAGCTTCCAGCGAGAGGACTGCGTCAAGGTAGCTAGCTCCACGTCGTAACGCGTAGCTGTCACGGTACTTGCGAAATGCCTTTCGGGGGTAACGCTGCCAGCCCGTCACGGGGTCGTCGGTCTCCAGCGTTGCCTCATACTGGAAAGCAGGCGCCACATCCCAGCCACGCCAGATAAAGGAGCGCACGTCGAAAAGGGTAGGGTGCAGCCGGAGAGTGACTTGGTCGTACTCAGAGCCGAGCGCGTCAAGCAGCATGTCGAGCGGAGACTGGTAGCGATGCACGTCTGCAGCAACTAGGGGTCCGTCGAGCAGCGGGGTAGAGTACTCAGCATAAAGCGGCAGCGACGCCGCACGGTAGGGGCCCCAGCGCTTCTCGAAGACGACGATACCGGCTACCGCTGCGGATGCGTTATGCACGAGTGCGATACGCCCATCGAGGCCGTAGGCGGCACAAGCCGCGTCAGCGAAGGCGAGCCCGCTGAAGACCGTGCGCTGCGGGCTCCTCACATACAGGTCGGCATACCCAGACCTCCCGCCTGGATCGGTGAGGCCGTACCACGTCGTTCGGAGTGAGCCCATGGTACGCCGCCTAGTCGATAGAGCGAGTCGTAGCTGTTAGAGGATGTACTGGCTTAGGTCGCGGTCCTCCACAATGCCCTGCAGGCGCTCGCGGACGTAGGCTCCGTCCACCGAGAAGGTCGCCTCCTCAACGCCTTCCGGCATCTCGAAGAGCAGCGACTCAAGCAGCGTCGTGAGGACCGTGTGCAGCCGCCGCGCGCCGATGTTCTCGACTTCCTCGTTCACCCGCGCCGCCGTGCGGGCGATCTCGCGGATGGCGTCGTCGGTGAACGAGAGCGTCACCCCGTCCGAGGCGAAGAGCGCCTGGTACTGCTTCGTGAGCGCGTTTTTGGGCGCAGTGAGGATCTGCACGAACTCGTCCTCACCGAGCGTCGCGAGCTCGACGCGGATCGGGAAGCGGCCCTGTAGTTCGGGAATGAGGTCGCTCGGCTTCGAGACGTGGAACGCGCCCGAGGCGATGAAGAGGATGTGGTCCGTCTTGACGAGCCCGTGCTTCGTCGTGACCGTTGAGCCCTCAACGATGGGGAGCAGGTCGCGCTGGACGCCCTCGCGGCTCACGTCCGGCCCGCCGCCGCCTGAGCCCGTCGTCCCGGCTCCGCGCCCCGCCACCTTGTCGATCTCGTCGATGAAGACGATCCCGGACTGCTGCACGCGCTCGATAGCCTCGGCCGTTGCCGCCTCGTGGTCAATGAGCTTCTGCGCCTCCTCCTGGAGTAAGACCTCGCGGGCCTCGGCGATCTTCATGCGGCGCTTTTTGCGCTTCCCGCCGCCGAGGTTACCGAACATCTCCTGGAGGTTGATGCCCATCTCCTCCAGCCCCATCGGCCCGAACATCTGGAGCGTGGGCGTCTTCGTGGCCGTGACCTCCACCTCCACCTCGCGCTCGTCGAGTTCCCCTGCGCGGAGCATCTCGCGGAAGCGGGCCCGCGTGCGTTCGCGAAGTTCGTCTTCGGTCTTGGGCTCGCCGTCGCCGCTCGCGCTCTCGTCCGGCTGCGGCGTGAAGACGAAGCCGGGGCCCTGGATCGCAGGGCGTTTGGGCTTGGCGTTCGGGGAGGGGGGAATGAGCAAATCGAGGATGCGGTCCTCTGCGCGCGCTCGGGCAGGCTCCTGCACGCGCTCGGCCTGCTCGGCCTTGACCATATTCACCGCGAGGTCGGCGAGGTCGCGCACCATGCTCTCCACGTCGCGGCCAACGTAGCCCACTTCGGTGAACTTCGTGGCCTCGACCTTGATGAATGGCGCGTCGGCGAGGCGGGCGAGGCGTCGGGCGATCTCCGTCTTGCCCACACCCGTCGGGCCAATCATGATGATGTTGTTGGGCATGATCTCGTCGCGCATCTCGGGCGGGGCGTTGAGCCGCCGCCAGCGGTTGCGCAGCGCAATCGCGACGCTCTTCTTGGCGTCGTTCTGCCCGACGATGTACTTGTCGAGCGCCGCGACGATCTGGCGCGGAGTGAGTTCTTCAGTCATGGGGATCGGCAATCGGTACGTCGGTGGGCGGAGGGACCGCTAGGTCGGTCGTGCGCTTACTCCGAAGAAGGCACCGCATCGGGGCCCGCGGCTGGAGCCGTAGCGCCTGCAGTCGTGTCCGCCTCTGACTCATCGCCTGTGTCGCGCTCAGCGAAGTCGGCGCGGACTTCCAGCACGGCCGGGTGCTCGTCGTTCACGATCAGCACGGTGTAGTCGTAGGGCATCCCGCGTCGGCGCTCCAGCCGGACCGCGCCGCACTCCTCCAGATCGCCGATAAGCGACTTCGGGTCGTGGTTGTCCATCTCGCCGAGTTCCTCCGAGAGGCGGCGCAGCAGCGGCGTGAGGTAGATCTCGTCGTACTGGCCGAAGAACTCTTCGATGATCTCCAGCGCATCGTAGTCGCGTTCGTTCGGCGGATCGGTGACCTCCGAGAACGTCGTCACTTCGCCTGCTGGGGCGGCGGTTTGGTTTTCCTCCTCGAGCAGGTCGAGGGTGTCGGCGCTGAGGAGCGTCTCTGCGTTAACCTGAGCCCCCATGCCGGTCTGTTCGAGCAGGCGGGCCGAGAGGTGGTCGCGGAAGGCCACGACGAGGACCCGCACGCCACGCGCCTTCAAGGCTTGCACGATGGGCACATAGTCGCGGTCGCCTGAGACGAGGACGTAGGTGCCGATGTCGAACCTCTCGCTCAGCCGGATGGCGTCGATGGCCATCTGGAGGTCCGACGTATTGCGGTGCATCGTCGAGGGGACGAACTGCGGCTGGATGCCGTTGAGGTAGAGCGCGCGCTGCACGTGGCGCACGTGCTCGTCGATGCCGGCGAAGTCGGCATACGCGAATCCGCGCCCGATGTGGATGCCGTCCGCGTCGAGGTGGCGGCGCAGGCCCTCGATGAGTTCGATGCTGGTGTCGCTCGGCGACCCAGGATGCATGAGGCGATTCTTGAGGTAGTAGTAGAGATTCTGGTAATCGATGAGAACGGCCGCGGCCTTATTCGTGGTCATAGCGGGTATCGATGGGAAACGATGGTCAGAGAGAAACAGGGAGTGTAGTAGGAATTAGGGGATACTAGTCCTCGACGGCGTCGAGTTCGAGGATGGTGAGACGGTCGTTGGTGTAGATGCAGATGTCGGCGGCGATGCGAAGGCCTTCGTCCACGATCTCGCGAGCAGAGAGGCCGTCGGCGTGCTTCATGAGCGCGCGCGTCGCAGCGAGGGCGTACGGGGCTCCTGAGCCGATGGCGAGGATGTCGTCGTCGGGCTCGATGACGTCGCCGGTGCCGGAGATGAGCAGCAGCCGATCCGGCGCAGCGACGGCGAGGAGTGCTTCCAGACGGCGAAGGTAGCGGTCCATGCGCCAGTCCTTGGCGAGTTCGACGGCCGCGCGCGCGAGGTTGCCGCCGTGCTGCTGAAGCTTCGCCTCGAAGCGCTCGAAAAGCGTGAAGGCGTCGGCGGTGGCCCCAGCGAACCCGGCCAGGATCTTGCCGCCATGCAACGGGCGCACCTTCTGCGCGGTGTGCTTGAGGACGGTGTCCTTCATCGTCGCCTGGCCGTCCGAGCCGAGCGCGACGCGGCCGTTGTGCCGGACGCCGAGCACCGTCGTGGCGTGCAAGACCGACCCAGAGTTCGGGCCAAAGAGAGAAGACATGCGGAGGGCGTTGCGTGGAACAAGCGCGCGGCCCGCGAGCGCTGACTGCCGGAAGGACGCAGGCACGCGCAGGTGCCAGATGAAAGCGTCCGTGTGAAACCTGATCCGTTGAAAAAGGCGACTATCGACAGGAGCGCCCGCGATGATTGGCGGCGCGAAGAGTGCGGGTTTATCGAGGCCACCCGGCGAGAAGTTCCACGACGGCGTCCTGGGCCGCGTTGACCCGTCGGGTTGGCACGCTGTAATGGTTGGCGAGGAGCGCGAAACCGATGGTCGAGCCGCCTGCCGTAGTCACGACGCCGACGAGCGCCCGCGCGCTGGTGATGAAGCCCGTTTTTGCACGGACGTTACCGCCTGCACGACCGGTCCGGAAGCGTCGCGCCAGCGTCCCATCGCGGCCACCTACCGGCAACGAGTCAAAGAACGCCGCCCGCACGCCGGGCTCGGGGTGGGTGTGCATCGCGCGCAGCAGCGCGGTGAAGTCAGCGGGGCGGACGAGGTTCTGGTACGAGAGCCCCGAGCCGTCGCGCACCCGCACGCGGCTCGTGTCCACGCCTACGCGCCCGAGGAAGGCCCGCGTCGCGAGGGCGCCCGCCTGGAAGCTGCCGGGCTCGGGCGCATCGTCCTTCGCGGCCTCGGGGAGCACAGGGTAGATGCGCGCCCCGAGCGTCTTGAAGAGGTGCTCCGCCGCGAGGTTGTTGCTGCGCACGTTCACGTCGCGCGCGATCTCGACGAGTGTGGGGGAGCGGTGCGACGCCAGCGGTGTCAGCCGGGCGTAGTCGAACGCCTGGTCGGTGAACGCGTCCGCGTCGAATGCCTGCCCGTCTACCGCGATGCCCTGCGCTTCGAGGGTTTCGAGGAGGACCTGCGCGAAGTAGGCGGTCGGGTTGCGCACCGCGATGGCCTCGAAGTCGCGTGCGCCCTCAGCGAGCGTGCTCGATACCTGAATCGCATTCCCGGATAGGTCGCGTGCGTAGCCTTCGTCGTAGCGCGTCCCGGCGGGCCCCGTCATGCTCGTGTTCTCGACCGTCACGTACGGCGTCATCGCAGGCTCCCACGTGATGCGCGTCGGTCTCCCGGGCGTCGTCGCCTCAACGAGCAACTCGACGGTGCCCTCGTTGAAGTTGAGGCCACTCACCTCGGCGGCATAGTAGAATGGGAGGTCGTCCCACGACCACGACGGCCCGAGCACGGTCTCGTCGAACACGTCGTCGTCGCCGAGGACGTTGCCCGTGACGCGGGTGACACCTTGGGCGCGAAGGGCCTCAGCCCAGGCGCGGAAGGTAGCTGTCTTGTCGCCGTCGGTGTAGCGACCTCCGATGGTCGGGTCGCCCGTCCCCTCGACGATCAGGTTGCCGGTGAGCACGCCACCCTCCACGCGGCCATCATGGTAGAGGCGTGTTTCGTACGCGAAGCCGGGGCCGAGGAGGTCGAGCGCCGCCGCCGTCGTGAGCAGCTTCTGCGTAGAGGCCGGGATGAAGAGCTTCTCCGCGTTGCGGCGGTAGAGCGTCTGCCCGGTGTCGAGGTTGACGAGGTGCACCCCCCAGTGCGCGTCCACGAAGGCGCTGTCGTTCAGAATGGCGTCGACCTGTGCGGTGAGGCTGGGCTGCGAGAGCGCAGCAGGGGATAGGAAATAGGGGATAGGGCATAGGAAGGCGAGAAGCCAGATGGCAGCGCAGCGTTTCGGGATGGCTCCAACTTCAAGCTTCAACCTTCTCACTTCTAACTTCCTTGGGTTTCGAGGGCGGCGCGTTCGGGGTCGGGGGCGCGGAGGATGACGTAGACATAGTCCACCGTGCTGATCGGGGCGGCAGGCTCGACGTAGAGCACGAAGTCGTTGCGCCCGCCCGCCACCAACACCGAGTCGATCCGGCCAACGGGGATCCCGGGGGGGAAGACGTCGCTGAAGCCGCTCGTTACCACACGCTGGCCGACCGCGACGGGCTCCGTACGCACGACGTAGTCCATCGTGAGGCGGTCGAAGGTGGTGCCATCCCACCGCACGAGGCCGTCGCGTCCCAACTCGTCGATGCGGGCGGGGACGGCGAAGTTGGTGTTCTGGTGCGGCAGCACGAGGCTGTAGTGGTCGCTCACGAGGCTCACCTTGCCCACGATGCCGCGGTCGTCCACGACGGGCATGTCGAGCACGATGCCGTCCTCCGCGCCTACGTTGAGCGTGAGCTGGTTGCTTTGCCGTGTGAGGTCCTTCCCGACCACCCGCGCGGGCATCATGCGGTATGCCGAGGAGTCACGCAGCGCGAGGAGCGCCCGGAGGCGACGGTTCTCAGCACGGGCCTCGCGGAGCAGCGCCGCCTCGGCCGCCAACTCGATGGTGGACTGCCGGAGCCGCTCGTTCTCCTGGAGCGCGGCCGTGTAGCGCCCGGCCCACGAGAACACGCCTTCAACGCGTGCCGTCAGGTCGAGCGCCGCCGCCCGCGCCGAGCGCAGCGCGGGGCCGTTCTGCCGGAGCAGGATGAGCACGCTGGCGAGCAGGAGCACCGCGACCAGCACATAGTCGCGGCTGCGTTCCCAGAGCCGACCGGCGAGGGTCATAGAAGAGGTGCTATCGGCTGGTGGCTATCGGCGCTCAGCAGTGGAGTTAGAGCACTGAACTGCAACATACCGAAGAACTAGCGGGGAGCGGTGGAAGCGAGGCATCCAAGAACGCTGAATTTCCTTGACGCAGGCGTAGGAGCTAGCGTGCTCCTCCTCTGACATCGCTCAGCTTCGTTAGCTCACGGCCAGCGGGCTATTCCGTAGATTCGGGTTCTATGGAAATACCGTCGATCCAAGGGCTCGCCGTCGAGCGCGGGCTGCTGCCGCTCGAAAAGGCTGTCGCCGTGCGCGAACACCAGCGCCAACTGCGCATCGGCGTGCCGAGCGAGGCCGTCAACGAGGAGCGCCGCGTCGCGCTCGCACCCTACGGAGCCAGCATCCTCGCTGCCGCCGGCCACCGCGTCTACATCCAGCGCGGCGCAGGCGAGCACGCGCACTTCTCCGACGTTGAGTACAGCGAGGCCGGGGCGGAGCTGCTTCCCGACGCCGCCGAGCTCTACGCCGAGTGCGACGTGGTCGCGAAGGTCTTCCCGCCGACCGAGGCCGAACTCCTCTTCATGCAGGAGAAGCAGACGCTCGTCTCGGCGCTGCACCTCGGGGGCATCCAGCCGGACTACCTCCGGCGGCTCATGGACCTCCGCGTGACCGGCATCGGCTTCGAGTTTATCACCGACACGGACGGATCCCTGCCCATCGTGCGCATGATGCACGAGATCTCGGGCTCCATCGCCGTGCAGGTGGCCGCGCATGCGCTCGAAAGCTCCGGGGGCGGACGCGGCATCATGCTCGGTGGGATCTCCGGCGTACCGCCCTCCACAGTCGTGATCCTCGGCGCGGGCGTCGTGGGCGAGTGGGCCGCGCGGACAGCGCTCGGCTTCGGCGCGCACGTGATCGTGCTCGACGACGACCTCCCGGCGCTCCGCACGATGGAGCACTACCTCGATCGCCGCGTGATGACGGCGACGGCCAACGAGCCGTACGTCCGCCAGGCCGTCCAGAACGCCGACGTCGTGATCGGCGCGATGATGAGCGCTGGCCAGCGTCCGCCGGTAGTCGTGAGTGAGGACATGGTGGCGGGGATGAAGGAAGGGAGCGTGATCGTGGACGTGGTGATCGACCAGGGCGGCTGCATCGAGACCTCGCGCCCGACCTCGCCGTCGGCTCCGACGTTTGTGGAGCACGGCGTCATCCACTACTGCGTGCCCAACCTGCCGTCGGTCGCGGCGCGGACGGCGAGCTACGCGCTCACGAACGTCCTCGTCCCGTACCTGCTCGACATCGGCGAGTCGGGCTCGATCAACGACGCGCTCTGGACGAACGCGAGCCTGCGCACGGGCACCTACGTTTACCGCCGCCACCTGACGAAGAAGTCGCTCGCGACGCTCTTCGGGATGCCGCATCGGGACATCGAACTGCTGATTGCGAGCGGAATCTGAGGGCCCGTCTGGGGGCGAATGGGAGGCGTGTGACGTGCTTGCCGTGTACCCGATGCACGGCGGTGGCATCGAAGCTGGCATTCGCAGCGAAGTGGTGAGGGCGTAGTTTGTCGGTCCCATCTCGTCCGCCTCTCTCCCATGCCCATCATCCGCGCCTTCGACGCGCTCAGCCACGGGGCCGAGCGGCCAGCCACGCGCCGTGCCATCGGGGCCGGCCTGGTCGTCGCGTTCCTGAGCTACCTCGTCGTGATCGAGCTCAGGCGGCAGGGCCTGCTGCCCCCAGGGCTTGCCGAGCGCGTCCCGACGAGCCACTTCTACGCCGTCGATCTGGCGTTCAAGCTGCTCCTGCTCGTGGAGGTGGTCGAACTCGTCTTCGGGCTAGCGCGGTCGGTGGCGGAAGCGCTCGGCAAGCAACTCGAGATCCTCTCGCTGATCCTGCTGCGCGACGCGTTCAAGGAACTGCCCAACTTCCCCGAGCCCATCGAGTGGCTCCCCGAGCGCGTGGACGCGGTGCTGCACATGCTCGCCGACGTATCGGGGGCGCTCGTCATCTTCGTGATCCTCGGCTTCTACTACCGCGCGCAGCAGCACCGGCGCATCACGGCGTCGGAAAGCGAGCAGGCACGGTTCGTCACCACGAAGAAGCGGATCGCCTTCGGGCTGCTGGTCCTCTTCGTCGGGATCGGCGTCTACGACCTCGTGCGGTGGGGGATGGGTCTGCCCGTGGCCGACTTCTTCGCGACGTTCTACACGGTGCTCATCTTCGCCGACGTGCTGATCGTGCTCACGTCGCTGCGCTACGCGTCGTTCTACGCAGTCGTTTTCCGCAACTCGGCTTTCGCGATGACGACGGTGCTGATCCGGCTTGCGCTCGCCGCGCCGCCCTACGTCAACGCGGCGCTCGGCATCGGCGCGGCGCTGCTGGCGCTCGGGCTCACGCTCGCCTACAACCGCTTCGCGCTCGACATTGCGGCGGAGGAACCCGAGGAGGCGCTGGATCCGGTCTGAGCCGCCAGGGTGTTTCGCGGATGGGCGGTTTGCAACCCGCCCCTACGGTCGGATCCTTGGGCGGCCTCTACGCTTCTGTGCCTTTCTATCGTTTCCCCACCTCTCTGCTCTGCTATCTCGCCGCCATGCGTATTGCTTCGCTGCTGCCTGCCACCACCGAATGGGTCGCCGCCTACGGGGCTGTGGGGGATCTCGTCGCCCGCTCGCACGAGTGCCACTACCCGGCCTCCATCGCTGACGTGCCCATCGTGACGCGGACGACCGTGCCGGACGGCCTCGGCTCCCAGGCCATCGACGACGCCGTGCAGGCGACCATCCAGGCAGGGCTGAGCCTCTTCGATGTGGACCTCGACGCGCTCCGAGCGAGCCGCCCGGACGTGATCCTCACGCAGACGCAGTGCGACGTATGCGCCGTCCCCGCGAGCGCGCTCGACGAGGCGCTTGCGGATTGGACCAGCCGGGTGGGTGGAGCGGTACCCGAGGTGGTGTCGCTCGCGCCGATGACCTTCAAGCAGGTCCTGGAGTCGGGGCTGCGGATCGGGCGGGCCATTGGGCGGACGACGGAGGCCATGGCTTTTCTCGCGGAGCACGAGCAGCGTCTCCAGGCGCTCCGGTCGCGTCTCGGCCTGCAGCGCGACGATGCGTTCCGCGACGGCACGCCACGCCCGACGGTGGCCTGCGTAGAGTGGCTCGCACCGTTCATGACGGCGGGGCACTGGACGCCCGACCTCGTGGCGCACGCGGGCGGTGCGTCTGTCGGAGCAGAGCGGGGCGCAGCCTCGGGCGTCGTGACGTGGGACGATCTCCGCGCGCTCGACCCGGACGTGCTCGCGGTGATGCCCTGCGGTTTCACGCTCGACCAGACGCAGCGTGACCTGGCGCTCCTGACCGGGCAGCCCGGCTGGGCCGACCTCCGCGCCGTGCGTACGGGCCGCGTCGCGCTCCTCGACGGCGATGCCTACTTCAATCGTCCCGGACCGCGGCTCTACCGCTCCATCGAACTCCTCGCGGCGGCGCTGCATCCTGAGCGCGCCTCCATTGAGCCAGAGCCCTGGGAAATGACGTGGCTCCAGGTACCTGCATAGAGAACGCGCCTGCGTAGGTCCAAGAACGACCTTCGCGAGCGAAGGCGACTCAGAATTTCCCCCAGGAGATCGAAGGCGGCTCTGTATATTCGCCCGGCTTTCAAGTCTCTGGCAGTTCCTCTCGCGGGCTGCGGGCGGCTGCACGTCACCCTCGCAGTGTTGCGCTGCATCGCCGATGCCACCGCATCGTCTGCTTCGCGCGCCCAGCGAGGGACGCCGTTCGCTCGCTCTCGCCACGCACGCGAGGTTCTGCCAGTGCCTCTAACGCAGCCTTAACGTCCTGGCCGCGTCCCCCCACCGCGCCGCCCACCCACGTCTGCCTTTCCGATGGAGCTCATCTCCCTGTTCGTTGATACGGTCAACAATATCCTCAAGTGGCCGCTGCTCATTGGCCTGTTGGGGGCCGGCCTCTTCCTTACCCTCCGGCTCGGCTTCGTCCAGTTCCGCCGGCTCGGCCACGGCTTCGCGGTAGCGACGGGCCGCTACGACGACCCCGACGAGCCGGGCGATGTGAGCCACTTCCAGGCACTCACGACCGCGCTCTCGGCGACGGTTGGGGTCGGCAACATTGCGGGCGTCGCGATGGCGATCCACATCGGCGGGCCGGGCGCGCTCTTCTGGATGTGGATCACGGCGCTGCTCGGGATGTGCACGAAGTACAGCGAGGTCACGCTCGCGCAGCACTTCCGCGTCATCGTGGCACCGGATCGCGACTCCAAGAAGTGGGAAGGCTCCGTCGCGGGCGGCCCGATGTACTACATCGAGAAGGGGCTGGGCTGGAAGCCGGTCGCCGTCTTCTTCGCCGGGGCGCTCATGGTGACGAGCTTCCTGACGGGCAACGCCGTCCAGGCCAACACCATTGCCACGCAGGTGCAGAGCAACTTCGGCATCGACCCGTGGATGACGGGCCTGCTCACCGCGAGCATCGTAGGCGTGGTCATCATCGGCGGCATCCAGCGGATCGGCCGCGTGACCAGCATTGTCGCGCCTGCGATGGCGGCGCTCTACGTGCTCGGCGCGCTCATCATCCTCGGGCTCAACATCGGCTCGGTTCCAGCGGCGTTCGGGATGATCTTCACCGAGGCGTTCAACCCCACGAGCGGCGTCGCGGGCACCGGCGCGGGGCTCTTCATCCTCACGCTCACCTTCGGCGTACAACGCGGCCTCTTCTCCAACGAGGCTGGGCAGGGCTCCGCGCCCATCGCGCACTCGGCCGCCAAGACCGACGAGCCCGTCTCGGAGGGTGTCGTGGCGCTCCTGGAGCCGCTCATCGACACGATCATTATCTGCACGCTCACCGGCCTCGTCCTCATCACGACGAACGTGTACCAGACGCGCACGATGGAGGCGGTTTCCTTTGCGAACGCCAACGTCTCTATCGTCGAGGGCACGGATGCCGTTGGCTACTCACCACTCGTGGACTACGCCGAGCCGATTGCCTACGAGCAGGGCCTGCCGGTCGTGAACGATGGGGCGCGGATGGGCTACGTCGGCGTCGGCGCGGACAGCCTTTTCGTGGACGAGGCGCGGACGCAGCCCTTTACCGGCACGCTCTTCCCTGGAGACGACCGCATCGAGACGGCAACAGGTGAGGAACTGGGCACCGTCTACGCAGACGTGTTCGTGAACTCAGCGCCGCTCACGACGCTCGGCTTCGAGCGCGGCCTGGAGCCCATTGGGCTCGGCGGGTTCGGCCGCTGGATCGTGCTCGTTTCCGTCTTCCTCTTCGCCATCTCGACGAGCATCTCGTGGAGCTACTACGGCGACCGCTGCGCGAACTACCTCTTCGGCACGAAGGCGATCCTGCCGTTTAAGCTCGTCTTCGTGATCATGCACTTCCTCGGGGCCGTGATCGCAGTGACGACCGTGTGGGACCTCGGCGACGTGGCACTCTCGCTCGTCACACTCCCGAACGTGATCGCGCTCATCGCGCTCTCCGGCCTGCTCGTGAAGCTGACCAACGGCTACTTCGAGCGCAAGCCGTGGGTCGAAAACGCCGAAGTGCACAAGCGCGTCGTGGCCGAGAAGAGAAGTGGGAAGTCAGAAGGAAGAAGTTAGAAGGGAGAGCTTCTGCGACATCGAGCCCAATACGCGCTCCTCGATCGCCTTGTACTTCCTACTTCTAACTTCAAACCTCCTACTTCATGCTTTCCCTCGTCGATCACCCCATCCTGAAGCGCGACCTGGCGATCCTGCGAGCCACGGACACCCCGCACGGTCTCTTCCGCGCCACGCTTGCCGACGCCGCCTCGATCCTCGCCTACGAGGCGCTGCGCGGTGTGCCGCTTGCGGAGGTCGAGGTGGAGACGCCCCTGGAGACGACCGTCGGGCACGTGCTCGCGAAAGAGGTGGTCGTGGTGCCGGTGCTCCGCGCCGGTCTGGGCATGGCCGACGGCTTCGTGCGCTTCGTCCCCGAGGCACGGATCGGCCACCTGGGGATGTACCGCGACGAGGCCACGCACGAGCCGGTCGACTACTACGCCAACATTCCGGCCGCCGTCACCGACGCGGTCGTGTTCGTCGTGGACCCGATGCTCGCCACGGGTGGGAGCGCCGCCGGAGCCATCGGCCACCTCAAAAAGCAGGGCGCGACCGACGTTCGGCTCGTCGTCCTCGTGGCCGCGCCGGAAGGCGTCGCCCACATCGAGGCGCAGCACCCGGATGTACCGATCATCGCCGCTGTCCTCGACCGTGAACTCGACGGCAACGCCTACATCCGACCTGGCCTCGGCGACGCGGGCGACCGGATTTTTGGCACGTGATCGTGAAGTGAGAAGTAGGATGTTTGAAGTTAGAAGTGGAGCCAGCCCTACCGTCGAGCGATGAACTACCGTAGCAAGCACGTCGCACTTCGCACGTCGCACTTCAAACTTCCGCTTGCGCGTTGGCTCAGCGTCCTCATGCTGGCTTTGCTACCAGCGGTCGCTCAGGCACAGGACGTGGCCACCGAGCCGAGCGTGCTCAGCGTGCTGCCCGCCGTCATCGCGATAGGGGCGGCGCTGGTGTTTCGCCAGGTCATCGCCGCGCTGTTCGTGGGCGTCTGGGCAGGGGCATGGCTCGTCACGGGCGACCCCGCGCTGGGGTGGTTCACGGGCCTCCTCGCCACCATCGAGACGTACATCCTCGCGGCGCTCGCGGACGCGGACCACGCAGCGATCATCCTCTTCTCGCTCATGATCGGCGGGCTCGTGGGCGTCATCCAGAAGAACGGCGGGACGCGCGGGATCGTGAACGCAGTCGTGGCGTGGGCCAACAGCGCCCAGCGCGGGCAACTCACGACGGCGGTGCTCGGCTGCCTGATTTTCTTCGACGACTACGCCAACTCGCTCATCGTCGGCGGCACGATGCGGCCCATCACCGATAAGCTGCGCATCAGCCGCGAGAAGCTCGCCTACCTCGTCGACTCGACCGCGGCACCCATCGCCTGCATCGCGCTCGTGACGACGTGGATCGGCTACGAGGTGGGGCTCATCGGAAGTGCGATCGAGCAAATTGAAGGGCTAGACCTGTCAGCGTATGGTGTCTTCCTGCAGTCGATTCCGTACCTCTTCTACCCGATCCTCGCGCTCGTTTTTGTCTTCGCCGTCGTGATCACGAAGCGCGACTTTGGGCCGATGCTGAAGGCGGAGCGTCGCGCTCGCGAGACCGGGCAGCTCTACCGTCCAGGCTCGGCCGTCGAGTCGGACGCAGGCGAGGCGCATCTGCTGGAGCCGCCGCCAGGGGCCCCCGCTCGGATCGTCAACGCCGCGCTACCGATTGTGGTGCTCGTGGTCGGTGTGCTCGCCGGGCTGTGGTGGACGGGGCGCGCTTCGCTGCTGGAGAGCGGCGGCGAGATGACGCTGCAGAACATCATCGGCGAGGCGAACTCGTACACCGCGCTCCTGTGGGCCTCGCTGCTCGGCGTGGTTGTCGCGGTCGGGCTCTCGGTGGGCCAGCGCATCCTCACGCTCGAAGAGGCGCTGGAGGCGTGGTACAAGGGCGCGCGCTCGATCCTGCTCGCGGCCGTGATCCTCGTGCTCGCCTGGGCGCTTTCGGAGGTCAACGGCGTGCTCGGCACGGCGGACTACCTGACGGCGCTCCTCAGCGGCTCCGTCGCGCCGGGCCTGCTGCCGTTCCTGATCGCGCTCCTCGCTGCCGCGACCGCATTCGCGACGGGGTCGAGTTGGGGCACAATGGGCATCCTGATGCCGCTCGTCGTGCCGCTCGCGTGGGGCGTGCTCGTGGCGGAGGGTGCGACGGCCGACCTGCACATCCTCTATGCGTCGGTGGCCGCGGTGCTCGCCGGGGCCGTCTGGGGCGACCACTGTTCGCCCATCTCGGACACCACGATTCTGTCGAGCCTGGCCTCGCAGTGCGACCATGTGGACCACGTCCGTACGCAGCTACCCTACGCCATGACGGTGGGGGCCGTAGCGCTCCTGCTCTGCGCGCTGCCGACGGGCTTCGGCGTGCCCTGGTGGGTGATGCTGCCGATCAGCGCGGTGGTGCTCGTCGTGTTCCTACGCGTCGTTGGGACACCTGTGGAGAACGCGTCTCTGGTTGGGGCGTAGGTCGATTTCAGGCGCTCACGCGGACGCCTTTCCAGAACGCAATGCGTCCTGTGATTTCGGCGGCGGCGGGCTTTGGCTCGGGGTAGTACCACGCCGCGTTCTCGTTGCGCTCGCCGTTCACGACGACGTGGTAGTAGTGCGCGGTGCCTTTCCACGGGCAGCGCGTCGTGTGGCCACTTTCCTCAAAGTGATCGCGGTCGAGCGCGTCGGCGGGGAAGTAGTGGTTGCCCTCCACGACGACGGTGTCGTCCGAGTTGGCGAGGGTGGCGTCGTTCCAGGTGGCTTTCATGGGGGAGGCGGCAGTGTTGCAGTGAAGCGGTGTGGACGTGATATCCGAGGACTACCGCACGCGGTTCCGCAGAGTCAGCTATCGCAGCGCGCGCACCGCCGTACCAACGAATGCCCACGTGTGGGGTGCCTCGAACTGCGTCCAGTACGCGATGGTATCGGCGTGGAGGTCCGGGCGGGCGCGCAGAAGCGAGGCGACGGGCTGCCAGGCGTCGGGTAGCGTCTGCGAGGCATGGCCGAGGTCGGCAATGGCCTGCAGCATCATCTCCATGAGATGCTCGCGCTCGCCATCGAGTACGGCGGCAGAGGTGTAGAGCGCGTGGTAGTCGTTCAGGCGGTCGTAGTCGGCGACCTCCCAGGCCCAGTCCTGTCGCCAGTCCTCCGGGACGTCTAGGCCGAGGCGCGCGGCGAGCATCGCGCGGTAGTCCGGTGTCGTCATGCCGCCACGCGGGCGGCCTCGGCCACGAACTGCGCCGTTTCGGGCAGCGACAGGATGCCGCTCACGTTCGTACCGTGGTGCGGCTCCACGTGCACATCGCCCCGAAATGCCTCAGCCTCAGTCTCGGCGAACGCAGCCAGCTTGCCGTCGAGCGAGTAGACGGCCGACTGCGGCGTGGAGCACGAGACGGGCGGGTTGGCGTCGCCAAAACGGGCGTAGCCGTCCGGGACGGCGGTGTCACCTAGGTAGCCGTGCCAGTGCGACACCGCGAGGCCGCGCGTACCGAGTGCGCGCACGAACGGATGCGCTGGGTCCTCCGCGGCCAGCAGGCTCGCCACGAGCGCGTTCCCGAGCGCATGGGCGAGGATCGTGAAGGTGTCGTACGACGGCCGCGCCTTCGTCACACCGGGGGCCGTCGAGAGCGTCACGGCGCCGTCCTTCAGACTCAGCCGGACGAGGTCGCGTTTGGGATCCACCTTCGTCTTGTCGCAGCCGGAGCG
>JBCCRG010000005.1:0-24515 GCA_039208155.1 Bacteroidota bacterium
GGCCCTGGTCGCCGAGCGGGAGCCGGAGTTCGGGGCCGACGGAGACGTACGGGATCGCGCCCGGTCGCTCCACGCGGTAGTGCAGCTCGATGGGGATGGCGAGGTACGTCAGGTCGTAGCCGCTGGCGAGCGTGTCGCCGAGGACGACGGACACGTCGGGCTGACGCGGGTCGGGGACGAGGGGTGCCGAGATCGGTGTGGGGATGATCTCCCCCGCCGAGACGTAGGCCAGCCCGAGGCGGAGCGCGATGGGCGCGCTGCCCACGTCCACGATCACACCCGCATGAAAGCCCGCCGCTGCGTCGAGTTCGGCACCGGCGGCCCCGTCGAAGTCGCTCGCGTTCACCCCGCCTACGGCCCCGATGCGGAACTGCCCGAAGGCCGCCGGGGCGAGGAGCCCGAGCAGGAGGGGGAGGAGACAGAGGAGTCGACGCATGGGGGTGGAGGGGTCAGAAGCTTAGATGCCGAGGCCGACGCGCAGCATCACCACGTTGACCTTCACCGTCTCGTCACCCTCGGAGACGCCGGAGAGGTCAAAGGAGTAGCGCAGCTCGCCGAACACCTTCGGACCAATGATTGCGCCAAACTGGGCACCGATCCCGATGTTGAGCGCCGTCGTAAATGAACGCGAGTCTTCGTTGCCGAAGGCTGCGTCTGCGAGGTCTCCCGCCGCGATGCGGAATTCCGGGCCCGCGAGGAGATAGGGCTTGATGAGCGGCGTGGGCAGCGGCTTGTAGAGGAGGTCGATGGGGATGATGACGTAGCTCACCGCGATCTCATCGAGGGCTCCGAGGCCTTGTACGGTGGGGAATTCGATGTCGCCCACACGCTGGTAGAAGAGGCCCGGGCGCACGGCGAAGCTGGCAACGCCAACCTGGGCGTAGAGCCCGATGTGGTACCCGGTCGAGGAGCCGATGTCGAGCGAGCCCGCGTCGGAGAGCGAGCCGAAGTTGAGGCCGCCTGCGATGCCGAAGCTGGGGATGATCTGGGCCGAGGCCGTGGCGGTGGTCGCGAGGAGCGCGACCGTGAGGAGGAGCGTGCGAAGCATGGTCGTAGAGGGAGATAGGGTCGGAGTGGAACGCGCGATGCGGAGATAGGCCGCGCAGGCGTCCCTAAAGGTAGCACCGTCCAGACGCCGCGTACGGACGCGCATCGGGCACGCGCTGCGCGCAGGGGCCAGCCCAGGCGTCGGCGTCGCGCAACCTCCCCCGGGGCGCGACGTTGGGAGGGGCAGCTTTTCCCCCGCCTAGCCCGCCGCCGCCATGCCCGCGTCCGACGTGTCCCCGTCTGCGCCTCTCAAAATCGGGATCACCTGCTATCCCACCTACGGCGGCTCCGGCGTCGTGGCAACCGAGCTCGGCAAGGCCCTCGCGGCGCGCGGCCACCAGGTCCACTTCATCGCCTACGACCTCCCGCTGCGCCTCGCGCACGTGACGGAGAACCTGTTCTACCACGAGGTCCGCGTCAACTCGTACCCGCTCTTCGAGTACCCGCCCTACGCGCTCTCGCTCACGAGCAAGATGGTCGATGTCGTCCGCCACGAGGGGCTCGACCTGCTGCACGTCCACTACGCGATCCCGCACGCGACGAGCGCGGTGCTCGCGCGCTACATCCTCCAGCGCGAGGGCCTCCGCACGCCCATCGTGACGACGCTCCACGGCACCGACATCACGCTCGTCGGGCAGGACGCGTCGTACCTCCCGGTCGTGGACTACTCGCTCTCAGAGTCGGACGGCATCACAGCCGTCTCGGACTACCTCCGCCGCGAAACGCACGCCCACTTCTGCACGGCTCCCGAAGGCGAGGCGTGCCCCATCGAGGTGATCCCCAACTTCGTGGACACTGAGCGCTTCCAGCGCCTCCCGCGCGAGCACTTCAAGCAGGCCATCTGCCCCAACGGCGAGCGCCTGCTCGTCCACGTTTCGAACTTCCGCCCGGTAAAGCGCGCTACCGACGTGGTGAAGGTCTTCCACAAGCTCTACACCGAGGGCATCAACGGCGAGCAGCCCGGCGCGGTGAAGCTGCTCCTCGTGGGCGACGGCCCTGATCGCCCCGCGTGCGAACAGCTCGCGCGCGACCTCGGCGTCTACTCCGAGATCCGTTTCCTCGGGAAGCAGGAGCCGGTCGAGGAGATCCTGTCCATCGCCGATGTCTTCCTGATCCCCTCGGGCAGCGAGACGTTCGGCCTCGCGGCGCTCGAAGCGATGGCCTGCGGCGTGCCCGTCGTCTCGTCCAACATCGGGGGGCTGCCAGAGCTGAACGTTCACGGCGAGACGGGCTTCCTCTGCGACCTCGGCGACGTGAAGGCGATGGCCGCCGCGACGCGCGAGATCCTCGCCAACGACGCGCTCTACGACGCGATGCGCGCCAACGCCCGCCGCCGCGCCGTCGAGGAGTTCGAGGTCAGCCACATCGTCCCGCGCTACGAGGCCTACTACGCCGCCGTCCGCGACCGCGTGATGGCGCGGTGGGAAGAAAAGCGGTATGGACGTGTAGACGTGTGAGAGTGTGGACGCAGTGCACGACACCCCCTGTTTTGGTTGACAGTCGCTGCGCTCCCGCATCAACCAAAACTGTCCCCCTCGAAATCGAGAGGGACAGTCCGAGGAGCGGAGATCCGCGTGCGGATCGGAGACGACGCAGGACGGGGGGTGCTCAAGCCGCCACCGGCACGCCGTCCTTCGTGTCGGGGTAGTACTCGTCGAGCGTGTCGCGGTCCTGCGCGGCCGTGTCGGCGGGGGTGCCGCTGGACGAGCGGAGGAGGAGGTAGCCCGCGACGCCCGAGATGGTCGAGGCGATCAGGATGGCGAGCTTGGCCGCGTCGAGGTCGGCGGCGTCCACGAAGGCGAGGTTGGCGATGAAGATCGACATCGTGAAGCCGATACCGGTCAGCAGGCTCACGCCGTAGACCTGCTTCCACGTCACGCCTGAGGGGAGGCTGGCGATGCCGAGCTTGACGGCCGCATAGGCGAAGCCGAACACGCCGATTTGCTTACCGACAACGAGGCCGAGCACGATGCCGAGCATGACGGGGCTCGCGAGCAGCGCGCCGAAGTCGCTCGGGATCGCGACGCCCGCGTTGGCGAGCGCGAAGACCGGCATCACGAAGAAGGCGATCCAGCCATGGAGCGCGTGCTCGAAGCGCGTCAGCGGCGCGTCGGCGGCCTTCGAAATCGTCTCGAGGGCGTGGACAGCGTCGCGCTGGTCGGCGGTCATCAGCTGGGTGCCAGGCTGGGCATCCTCCCGGATCTCCTTCAGGTAGTACTCGGCCTTCTTCAGGAAGCCCGGCGCGTCGAGGCGGCGGGTGGCCGGGATGGCGAGCGCGGCCAGCACGCCGCCGATGGTGGCGTGGACGCCCGACTTGAGGAAGCACACCCAGAGCGCGAGGCCGAGCACCACGTAGACCGCGGTCCGCATCACGCCGAGGCGGTTCATGACCAGCATCACGGCGAAGAAGCCGAACCCGAGCATGAGCGCGTTCAGGTTCAACTCGGCGGTGTAGAAGAGGGCAATCACCATCACCGCGCCGAGGTCGTCCACGATGGCGAGCGCCGTGAGGAAGATCTTGAGCGCGAGCGGGGCGCGGCTGCCCAGGAGCGCCAGCACGCCGAGCGCGAACGCGATGTCAGTGGCCATCGGGACGCCCCAGCCGCCCAGCGTCGGTTCGCCCCAGTTGACGGCCACGTAGAACGCCGCCGGGGCCACCATGCCGCCGACCGCGGCCGAGAGCGCCAGCGCCGCCTTCTTCGGAGACTTCAACTCCCCGGCGAGCACCTCACGTTTGATCTCCAACCCGATCAGGAAGAAGAAGAGCGCCATCAGGCCGTCGTTGATCCAGAGGATTAGCGGCTTGCTGATGTACAGCGCCTCGGAGCCACCGAGCGTCGCTGGTGCGATCCCGAGCGAGAGCGTGAGGCTTTCACCCTTCTCAGATCCGAAGAGGTACAGGTATGCGTCAGCCAGCGGCGAGTTGGCCCATACGAGCGCAAGGACAGCGCAGACGAGCAGGACGATGCCGCCGGCCGCGGCGTTCTGCATGAAGCCCTGGATCGGGCGCATCAGGCGCGAGGCCGGGGTGGTGGGCAAGGAAACGTGAGAGGCCATAAGGCGAAAGGGTAGGAGCCGGAAGGCGAGGTGGGGAGGGCCACCCTGAGTGGGGGACGGCCCGTCTGGGCGATGAACCAACACAAGGGCCAGGCGTCCGCACGGGGCCGACGCCGAGCCTAGCCACGCCCGTCGAGCACGGCGCAGCGGGACTGCCAAGCAGCCTGGGGGCACGCGAAGGGGAGGCCCGGATGGAGGCGGACCTGGTGGGGGTACAGCCGCGACACCATACCCGATACCAACACGCTGATCTGACGCATCGGGCTAGAAAAGCCGTGTAGAGGAGCGAGGTGGAAAAGAGACAGACCTACGCCCAGGGAAAAACCAGGGTTTCCACCACCGGCCGATTCGGACGTTGTGGGGGTGTCCTCGCTACGTCCGCCTTCAGCTCCTCCTCCTCACCGCTAGCCCAGCGCGCTTGAGTCGGCCAGAGCACACGGTCTGAGTGTGGTAGGAAGCGACACCATCCTCCACAGCTTCGCGCTGCACTCTACGCTGATCAACGCACGGCAACACGGAGTCACGGCCTCACACTCGCCGTCCGCGTCAGGGAGCAACCTTGCTTCGCGGCCTGTCCAAGGCTACGGCACCCGGACGAGCCGACGCGTGGCGCTCTGGTCGCCCGCCGTGAGCCGCACGAGGTAGAGCCCCGGCGGAAGTGCGCCGCCATCGAGCGTGACCGTGTGGGGGCCAGCGGGGCGTGGACCCGAGGCCAGCGTCGCCACCCGGCGGCCCAGCGCGTCGAAGACGGCGAGGTCCACGGGCACCGCGCTCGGGAGCGCGAACCGGACCGAGGCGGCAGCGGTGAACGGGTTCGGGAACGGCGCGTCGAGCGCGAAGCGGCTTGGCGTCGCGTCGTCGTCGGCGCTCACGCTCGTGCCGAAGTCGAAGCGCGCGAAGACCGGGAGGTGGTCCGACACCGTGAACGTGTAGCCCGGGAGGGCCCCGAGCAACTCGTCGTAGCGGTTGCCAGAGCCTTCGACATACGGTCCGGCGAGGTTGTCCGTGAACGCGATGTGGTCGAGCGTCGAGCCGGACGTGCAGGACGAGTTGCCGCAGAACGTCGGGGTGTTGCTGGCGTCGAGGTCGGCGGAGGCGAACACGTAGCCGTCGTCCTCGACAAAGTTGGCGTAGGGCGACGGGCGGCTGCCCGAGGTCGAGCCGCCGAGCTCGTCGTTGTAGTCGCCGAGGAGGAGCACGCGGGTGTTGATCGCGGCGAGGTTGTCGCTGTAGTTCTTCAGCGCCTCCGAGGCGGCCACGCGGCGGTTGTACGACGCGACGTCTGAGAACGCCTTAGCGTGGAAGCAGAGCACGCGGACGTCGGTCTGGATCGTGCCGCCGTCCTCCTGGGTGAGGACGCGGGCGCGCATCTGGAGCGGCGGCCGCCCCGCGAACTCGAAGTCGAATTGCGTGAGCACGTTTTCCGTGCCGAGGTTCTGGACGACGTCGGTCTTGTAGACGTAGGCGAGGCGCTGGCGGCCCGAGTCGGTGGAGAGGACGCCTGCGTAGCCGTCGCCGAGGGTCGCGAGGATATTGTTGAAGGCGCTCGTGCTGCTGACCTCCTGGAGGCACCACAGGTCGATGTCGCTCTGGCCGAGCACGGCGATGGCGCGGTCCTGCTGGAGCTGCTCGTTGGTCGGTCCGTTGTCGGTGTCGCCGAGCCACTCGATGTTCCACGTGGCGGCCTCAAACGTGGCGGCCTCGCCCTGCGGCGGGATCGTCTGCGCGGCGAGCGGCCGCGTACCGAGCAGCAGGATGCCGAGTAGCAGCGAGGAGAGGACAGAAGCGAGTCGCATGGACGAGACCGGGTCGGGAGAGCAGAAGTCGAAAAGGTGGGAAGTCGTCAAGCGAAGGTCAACGGGGGCGCGTCAATCTCGTTCATTCTTGTCCGTGCGACGACGAGGGCTCCGGGACAGCGGCGGCGTTGCCTGCGGTACGTTCGCGGTGTACCCTCGTGAGAGGAGCGGTACCCTCGTGGGATGCGCACGGCGCGCTCGCGGATCCTCGCTTCCCCCACACTTCTACACCCACGCCCTTCTACCCACACACCCGACCCGTGCTCACGCTCGTCCCCACGCCCATCGGCCACCTCGACGACCTCACGTTCCGCGCGCTGCGCGTGCTGAAGGAGGCCGACCTCATCGCCTGCGAAGACACGCGTACCTCGGGCGTGCTGCTCGCCCACTATGCCGTCGAGACGCCCACAACGAGCTTCCACGCGCACAACGAGCACCAGAAGACGCCGCGCCTCGTCGCGCAGATGGTGGCGGGCGCGCACCTCGCGCTGATCTCGGACGCGGGCACGCCGGGCATCTCGGACCCGGGCTTCTTGCTCGTCCGCGCCTGCCACGAGGCGGGCCTCCCCGTGGTGGCGCTCCCCGGCCCGACGGCGTTTGTCCCCGCGCTCGTGGCGAGCGGGCTCCCGTCGGATCGGTTCGTGTTCGAGGGCTTCCTCCCGCAGAAGAAGGGCCGGCAAACACGCATCAAGGCGCTCGCCGACGAGCCGCGCACGATGGTGCTCTACGAGAGCCCGCACCGGCTCGTGAAGGCGCTCGGTCAGCTCGCCGAGGTGTTGGGCCCCGACCGTCCTGCCGCCGTGGCACGCGAACTCACGAAGACATTCGAGGAAGTCCGGCGTGGCACGCTGACCGAACTGGCCGCGCACTACGGCAGCCAGCCCAAGGTGCGCGGCGAGATCGTGCTGGTGGTCGGCGGAGCCCCGGGATAACGCGTCGAGCGCCCCACAACGGCACGAACCTTGTCGGCTAGCCACACATACACGCTCCCTTGCCGCCAAACCCGACCCCTGTTGGTCGTCGTCCGTGCAACCTGCTGCTCCCATAACCGAGGCACTTTCGCCTCCCGATCTCGTGCGCGCCCCTGCCTCGCCGCGTCCGCGGATCCTGCTGATCGCCTACGCGTGTAGCCCGTTTCACGGCTCCGAGCCCAAGGTCGGTTGGAACCGCGCCGTCGAGGCCGCGCGCCACTTCGACGTGTGGGTCATCACCGAGCAGCGCGAGTTTGAGTCCGATATCCGCGCCTTCGAGGCCGAGCACGGGCCGACACCCGGCCTCCACTGGCACTACGTCTCGCTCACAGACTACGAGTGGAACGGCCGTACCAACCCCTTCGTCAACGGCCACGTGTTCCGTGCGTGGAACCGGCGTGCCGCCGACCTCGCCAAGCGTCTCCACGCGCAGGTCGGCTTCGACCTCATCCACCACGCCAACATGGTCGGCTTCCGCGAGCCCGGCTATGCCTGGCAGATCGACGGCGTGCCGTTCGTTTGGGGACCGGTCGGGGGGACACAGAACTTCCCGTGGCAGTTTCTCCACACCATCAAGCCGCACGACGCGGTGGCGGAGGTCGTGCGCAACGTTCTCAACCGCGTCCAGCTTCGGGCGAGCCCGCGCGTCCGCCGTGCCGCGAGGGAGGTGGATGTGCTCCTCGCGGCCAACTCCACGAACCAGCGACACCTCGCGCCGCTCTACGACGGCCCCCCGCAACTGCTGCTGGAGACGGGGGTGCGCGGCGTCGGAGCGCCGAAGCGTTGGGCGGAGCGCCGCCCCGGCCCGGTGCGCGTCCTGTGGGTCGGGCACTGCGTCCGGCGCAAGGGTACGAAGATCATGCGCCACGCCTTCCAGCACCTCCTCGACGGACCCGGCGACTACGAACTGACTGTGATCGGCGACGGTCCAGATGCCGACCGCTTTGCAGATCTGCCTCGATGCGACTTCCGCGGGGCGATGTCCTACGACGAGGCGCTCGCGGCCTATGCCGATGCCGACGTGTTTGCCTTCTCGAGTCTCCGCGATACCTCGGGCAACGTTGTTCTGGAAGCCTTCGCCAACGGCGTGCCCGTGGTGGCGCTCGACCACCAAGGGGCGCGCGACATGGTGACGGCAGACTGCGGCGTGAAGGTGCCCGTCACGATCCCCAGCGAGGTTGCCCGCGGCATCGCCGACGCGATCCGCTGGATCACGGACGTGCCCGAGCGCTACGACCGCCTCAGCTTCGGGGCCATCGAGCGCGGGAAGTACTACCTCTGGACGACCAACGGTGACCGGATGCGCGAGGTCTACGCGAGCCTGATCGGCCATGCCGGGCCGCCCCGGCAGGTCCTCCCAGCCCACCTCAAGGCCAGCGTCGGGCGGTAGCGGAACGCCTGCGCTCCTAGCTGTTCGGTGTGGTGCCGGGGAAGCGGATGCTGAAGGATGCCGTCAAGCAGGGTGCCGGGTGGATTGCGGCGGGGCTGCATGCCACTGTGGGACGGGCCAGCGTAGGGCGTACCAGCCTCGGACGGCGCGCGCCGCGCAGCGTCGGGGTGCTCATCTACCACCGCGTCGCCGAGCTCGTCGCGGGCGTGCCGGACGACCGCGTGCTCAACGTGCCGCCCGCCGCCTTCGAGCAGCAACTCACCGGCTTGCGGGCGCGCGGGTGCACGTTCGTGCCGCTGCGCGAGGTTCTTGCCGCCCACGCCACGGGCCGCTTCGACGCGCTGCCCGAGCGGGCCGTCGTCGTCACGTTCGACGACATCTACGCCAACGTGGTAGACAACGCCGTGCCGGTCCTCCGGCGTCTGGAGATCCCCGCGACGATGTTCGTGAGTACGGCGTTCGTGGACCGCACCGCGCCGTTCCCGTTCGACGCGTGGGCGCAGGCGCACCGGGCCGTGCTGCCGCCGAGCGCCTACCGCCCCGTCACCCGCGCGCACCTCGAACGCCTCCACGCCGACCCACGCTTCGAGATCGGGGCACACACGCACACGCACGCCACGTTCATCGACCGCCCCGACGCCTTCGAGGCGGACCTTGCGGAGAACCTCGCCTGGCTCGACCGGCGCCTCGGCATCGCGGCCCCGACGTTCGCGTTCCCGTACGGGCGGACGGCGTTCGGCTTCGCGGGCAGTGCGTTGACCGAGCGCGCGAAGCAACTCGGCGTTGCCTGCGCGCTCACGACCGACTGCACCCTCGTCACCGCCGCGTCTGACCCGTTCGACTGGGGCCGGTTCAACGCCTACGCCTGGGACACCCCCGCCACGCTCGACGCGAAGCTGAGTGGGTGGTACGGCTGGGCACCGCGCCTGATGGAACGCCTCGCGCGGTAGTCCGAGCTACTCCGTCGTCAGCGCTTGCACGAGTGCGAGTGCTGCCGCGCCGGTGGAACGCGTCGCCGAGGTGCGTCTCGTAGAACGCGAGCGCGTCGTGCCATGGCTCCGCCTGTGCAGCGTCCAACGTGTCGAGGCAAGCCGCGCCCGCCGCGTCAGTATAGCCCGCGCGCTCGTCGGGGCCGCCGCCCGCAAGGCCGTAGAGCGTGTGGTGGAGATTGCCCCAGAAGTCGCTGTGGAAGATGTAGCCGGGCGTCGCGGCGTCCTGCGCGGCGAGGGCGGGTGGGGCGAGGAGCAGGCGCAAGGGCGACACCGAGACGGGTAGGCGTCAGGCAGGCATCGGAGGTAGGGAGCGTGAGCAGGAGCGGGATGTGGCGAAGCATCAGGAGCGGAGGCGTGGGTGGTCGATTACGCGAGGATCGCAGGCTAGCCGCAATCCCGATCCGTCCCCATGCCGGAGGGCTGACGGGTGCCTGACCTTTTCCTGACGGGCTCGCTTTTCGCCCGAAATCGTGGTAGGCGTGCTGGTAGTTTGGATGGGTTGTCCGCTCGCCGATGCCTGACGTTTTCTCCGTGCTCGATCGATTTCGCCTGTCCACCTGGGATGTCGACCCCCACGCGAGCGAACTCCGCGACCGCGCAACGGGCGCGGTGCAGCGTCTCGAACCGAAGGTGATGGCGGTGCTTGTCCGGGTGGCGGAGGAGGCGGGGCAGCCGGTGGCCCGCGAGGCGCTGATGGCGAGCGTATGGCCTCAGGTCGTCGTCTCCGAGGACGCCCTCAACCGGGCCGTCTCAAAGCTCCGCCGCGCCCTCGGCGACGACCCCGTGCAGCCGCGCCACGTCGAGACAATCCCGACCGTGGGCTATCGCCTTGTCGCGCCCGTAGAGCGGGTGGCACTGTCCACCGAGGCCGTGGAGGCGGTGCCTCTGGACTCAGCGCCGGGGCGGCATTGGCGCTGGGCCGTGCGGGGCAGCATCGGCGTAGCCATCGTCATGCTAGGTGTCCTCATAGGGTTGCGCCTGGAGGCGGACCGCGTTCCTGCCGTGCACTTGCTCACCCGTTCCACCAGGTACAACGAGATCCACCCGGACTTCGACCCTACCGGCGAGAAGCTCGCGTATGCCAGTCAGCGTGCGAAGCCAGACGAACGAGACAGCGTCGGCAGAAATGTCTACGACACCGCGATGATGTACAACGGGACGAGTGTCGATCTTACAGGGTACCGCCCGGGCCGGTTTGCGCCTAGGTGGAGGTACAAGAGCCCTCTGGCGGACGACCTGCATCCTACGTGGGGGCGTCCAGAGGGCCCCATGTGGGTCTTGCGCTGTGCTGAACCGCTCACCTGCGTCGTACGTATTCTCAGTAGCGACTACGGGCGGGTTGGTGCGGTCGAAGTCGGCCCCTGGGGGCTTGCGGCAACGGCCGAGGAGGCCATCGCGGTGAGGCGCGATTCTCTGACCGGGCCCTACCGCCTCGTCGCTATCGGGACCGAGGGGAAGGCACCGCGTGTGCTCACGAACCCGCCCGCCGGAGCGATCGGTGACCTGTTCCCCGAAGTCTCGCTGGATGGCAAGCGGCTCGCCTTTGTGCGCCGCGATGCGCGCGGTGAGGACGACCTGTTCGTGACCGACCTGCAGGGCAGCCCGCCCCAGCGGGTGACGCACGACGGGCGTGCCATCCTAGGGCATACCTGGGCCGAGGACGGGCGTAGCCTGATCTACGTCGCCAACCGCGACGGGGTCGAGGCGCTCTGGCGCGTCAACGTCAGGCGCGGCGAGCCAGAGCGCATCCCCGTGGTCGTGGCGGGCCGGTTCCGTTCGCCGACCGCCGCGGCAGGCAAGCTCGTCCTCGCCGTGGAGCAACTCGAGGTCGGGTTGCACAGCTGGGCAGGCCACACGTGGGAGCGCGTCGTGCCCTCCACGGCGCTGGATACGGATCCGGCACTCGCTGCGGACGGGCGGCTCGCCTTCGTCTCGACGCGCTCCGGCGCTCCCGAACTCTACGTCGCCGACGGGGAGGATCTGCGTCAGGTGACCACGTTCGAGGGGCCAGCCGTCGGAGCGCCGCGGTGGCACCCTGCGGGGGAGTGGCTCGCGTTCGAAGCCCAGACCGAGACGTTGGGAAGCATCTACGTCGTGGATGGGGAGGGCGGCGAGCCCAAGGCCCTCACGGATGGGGCTGGCTACGACACGAGCCCGCGCTGGGGGCCGGACGGGGACTACGTCTACTTCGCCTCCACGCGTCGCGGCCCCGGGGATACGGGACGGGCGTCCCGCTGGGCCCTCTGGCGTGTGCCGGTCTGGGGCGGTAAGCCGGAGCGCGTGGGGCCGCCCTGGAGCTACACGGGGGAAGCCGTGACGGGTGCGGCTGTGGTGTACATGCGTTCTGGAGAGCCTGGGTTGTGGTACCGTCAGTGGCGGGATAGCGCCGAAGAGCAACTGCTCGATGACCTTGCGCGCGAGGACTGGGACAACTGGACCGTAGTCGACCGTGACACCGATCCAGCGATCATTTACCCCCGGCGTATCGAAGCAGGAGTCGAGATCCGACGGCTGCGTCTCGCCGACCGTAGCGATGTGGTGCTCACGACGCTCCCCCGCCTGCCGGGCCGCATCCAAGCGCTCGCCGTGTCGCCCGATGGGGAGCGGCTCGTCGCCGCGCAGACGACCCGAGACGAAAGCGATCTCGTGCTCCTCGAACCGTTCAAATGAGTGGGTACAAACCTTGCGGCCTCGTGCGTTGTCTGTTCCGTGCCGCGCTGCTGGGCAAAGAGCGTGTTAAGCTGAACCCGCGCACGGCATCGGCGTAACCGCGCCGTTCTTCCAGGCCTCTCGTCTGTTGCAGGCCTTACCGCCGCCCCAACCCCCTAGCTGCCTGACCTCATGGCTACGACCGACCGAATGGCACCGACTGACCGACCGGCCCGCCCGCTCTTCCACCGCCTCATCCTCGGCCTCGCGCTGGTCGGGGTCTTCCTCGTGGCGCACCTCTACAGCCAGCAGACCGCCGGGTTCAACCGCGGCTGTCTCGGCCTCTCCGACCCAGCCACCGTGGCGCAGGTCGGCTGCGAGACCGTCACCTCGTCGGCGGCGGGCCAGTTCCTCGGCGTCTCGAACGTCGTCTGGGGGTTCCTTTTCTACCTCGGCATGGTCGCGCTGCGCTTCGCGATGGTCCCGGCGAAGGCCCCGCGCAAGGCGCTCCGTACGGCCAGCCTCGGGCTCGCCACGGCGGGCTTCGCGTACTCGCTCTACCTCGTCAGCGTGCAGCTCTCGATGGGGACGTGGTGCGTGCTCTGCACGATCTCGGCGGGCATCGTGACGGTCATCTTCGGCCTGCACCTCGCTGAGCGTTTCACGGGCGCGACGTTACCCGCGCTGCCGTCGTTCAGCGGGGCCGAGTTCAAGCGCTTTGGCATCGCCGCCGCGCTGATCGCCACGCTCTCGGTCGCGGACATCGCCTACTTCAACGCGATCAACGACGGTGAGACGTTCACGCCCATCGCCGACGCCGAAGCGACGCCGGTGACGCCCGTATCAGCCGACGAGCCAGCGACGGATACCGTGTCGCCCGTCGAGCTTGCTGCGGCGGCGGACGAGGCGGAGCCCACCGCCACAGAGCCCATCGCAACGGAGCCTGCCGAGACGCCAGCGACCGACAACATCGAGGCGAGCACGCCTGCGGTGGACCCAACTGTGACGCCTCAGCCGGGCATCGCGCCCACGATCACTCCGCGCCCGGTCGGCTGCGAGTATGAGACTGGAGCCGCGCCGCTGCGTGACATCTCGCGCTACACCACGGACACCGGCTTCGACGGCCGCGCCGACGCGCCCGTGACGGTCGTGAAGATCTTCGACCCGAACTGCCCGCACTGCCGCACGCTCCACCACACCCTCGACGCCATCGTGGGTCGCCTCGGCGACAAGGCCAAGGTGCACTACTACCCGTTCGCGCTCTGGCAGGAGTCGATCCCGCAGATCCAGGCGCTCTACATCGCGCACGAGAGCGGCAAGGCGTCCGAGATGCTCGCCGGCCAGTTTGCCATGCAGGAGAACGAGAACAAGCGCCTCCTCACAAGCACGGACCTCTCGCGCATCGCCACCGATATCGGCCTTGACGCTGACGCCTTCGCCCGCCAGCTCTCCTCCGGGGCCTACGCGATGAAGGCCGCGGCGGCTCGCGACTACGCCAGCGTCGACATCGCGCGAGGCGGCGGCGTGAGTGTGCCCAAGCTGACCATCAACGGGCGCTTCGTCGCCGCGACCACGGCGGCGTTCACCACCGAGTGCATCAGCGCGCTCATCGAGGAGGCCCACGCCGAGGTGACCGGCGGCTAAGTAGCGATCCCGAAGCTCGATCTGCGCAGGGGCGGTTCACGGACCGCCCCTGTCTATTTCTGCCAGCTGAGCTACTCGGCGGGCCGTTGCCACTGGGACACGGCGAACGCGGCCATCGGCACATAGTCCGTCGCGATGACGTCGATGCCTGCGTCGAGGAGCGCGTGGTAGGCGGAGGGCCCCTGCGTGAACGCAGCGCTGTCGAGGGCCCCGAAGGTGCCGAGTTGGGCGCGGATGCCGAGCCCGTGCAGCCGCTCGATGACGGCCGGATTGACCTCGCCGACGCCCGTGAACGCGATCATCCGCGCGGGGTCGGCCCCCGTGGCGAGCACGGCGTCGAGCTCGTCCGGCGAGCGTGCGGTCACGGAGTAGACAAGGTCGGGCGCGAGCGCGTGAAAGGCAGCGAGGGCCTCGGGCGTGTAGACGATCACGACAACGCGGTTGGCGGCCTCCGCCTCGCGGATCGCCGCCACGACGGTGTGCGGCGGCACGCCCCGCTTGATGTCGAGCAGCAGCACGCCGCGTCCGTCGGCCCAGGCGAGCGCCTCGGCCAGCGTCGGGATCGGGTGCGGCGTTGGCCGCTCCACCACGTCCCGCAGCCGGAGGTCGCGCAGGGCGGCAGCGGGCGTCTCACTGAGGAGGCCCGTGCCCGTCGTCGTGCGGTCGAGCGTTTCGTCGTGGAGCAGCACGAGGACGCTGTCGGCGGTCAGGCGCACGTCCGTTTCGAGGAGGGCGGGAGCATAGGCCAGCGCGCGCTCGAACGTGGCGATGCTGTTCTCCGGATAACCGGGAGCCGGGCTGCCGCGGTGGGCGCTCACCATCGGCGCGGCGTCTGGCGTCCAGCGGAGGTAAGCCGCGAGGGCGTCCGCCGAGTCGAACGCGCGTAGGTGCGTCGGCGGTGCCGTGAGCGCGGCCGTGGGCGGCGGCGGGGGCGGCTGGAGCGGGCGCGGCTGGAGGTAGCAGCCAGCGGCACCGGCCAGCAGCGCGATCAGCAGGACGATGTGGCCGAAGCGCGGGGGAGAGAGCGAAACCATCAGTGGAGGAGCATGGGTGAGGCGCGTGGGAGGAAGCATACGCTCGTACGCGTACCGCTCGCGTCAACCTGTCTCGCCCTCGCGAATCGCTCCGTCTCCTCGGCTCGTCAGCCAGCCTCGTCGAGGCGGGCGAAGTAGCGGCGGCGGTCCATCGCCACGATGCGGATGCGGCTCCCGGCGGCGATGAACTCGCCCTCGGTCTGCACCTCCACGCGCTCGCCGTCGATCTCAGCTACGCCGGTGGGGCGCAGCGGCGAGACGGCCGTGCCCGAGCGCCCGAGGTAGCGCGCCCGCGTCTCGTCCTCCAGCATCCGCTGGGCGGGCGATGTCCGTAGGTCGGCCTGGAGCACGAACCGGTTCCATGCGCCCGAGCGCACGAGCATCGTCCCCAGCAGTCCGCCCAGGATCAGCGCGCCTACCAGCGTCACCGCTCCGCCAGCGAAGCCGTGCACCATAAACGCGTAGCCCACGCCCAGGAGCAGGCTCAGCACCCCCGCCACGCCGACGACGTTGAGGCCGGGGATGAAGTACACCTCTGCCGCGATCAGCGCGAGGCCGACGAGTACGAAGAGCAGCGGCGTGATGAAATCCACAGCGCGGCACAGGGCGGGTGAACGGGGACGTTGGGGCGAATCTACGGGCCAACTCGCCAACAGATGCAGCAGATGCTGCGCAGTGGGAACGATTCCCGGCGCGGAGGTAGCCGCACGGGCTCGCCGAGCCTGTGGATGCAGGGCGGCTAGAGCGTCTTACCGCGCTGCCGTGGGCTGGCCTGCCGGAGCGTTTTTCCGGCCCAGGCAGCGCGCCTGCCCATTGCACCCGGAGCTATCTAACTCAAGTTGTCCCCTATCTACCCCGTTCTCAACGTGGAGGGTGTAGGGGATAGGGAGTAGGGGGAGAAAAGGCCGCTAGATACTCCCCACTCCCTACCCCCCACAGACAGTCCGAAGTGTACCGTGGAGCCCCTAACACACAACTTGGGTTGTCTAGCGTAGGAAAACGGTGAGGCCGCCGCGCACGCCGAGCGTGTTCGTTTCGATGCGGTCGCCCTCGTCGGGGCGGACCTGCTCGCCGAGGTAGTAGCCCTCCACCGTGATGCCCACGCTGGGGGTGAGCATGTAGGTGAGGCCCCCAGCCACCTGGAACGCCGTGCCGTTGATGGAGTCGCTCTGGCCGTCCTGGGCGGCGCTCACGTTCACGAGCAGCCCCGCGGCGGAGATGAACGGGTAGACGTCCTTGTTGCCGATGGGCAGGAAGAGCGTCACCTCGGGGCCGATCCCGAACGTGGAGATCGTCAGGCCGTCCTGGTTATCGCTGCGCCCCAGAAAGATGCCGCCGAGCGAGACGCCGCTTGCGACAAAGTAGCCGCCACTGAGGTCGATGATCGTGGTGTTGAGGCGGCCAACCTCGTCGTTGTCGAAGGCCGTGCCGCCCACGCTGGCGAAGCTGGCGGTGCCGGTGAATTGAGAGCCGCCCTTGGTCGTGGGCACCGTGGGGGCAGAGCCAGCAGGCGCGGCGTTCTGCGCGAGGGCGGTGACGGGAAGCGCGAGCAGCGCCAGGGCAAGGATGCGTCGAAGCATGGAGGAGGGAATGGGTGGGTAGGGAGACGCCCGGGGCGTCGGAGCGACGCGAGGGTAGGGGGTGTTCGTTAGGACGGCAAGCGAAGATTCTGCGGACCGGATGTGAGCCCTGCCGGGGTGCGGGTGCGCATCCGAAGGGGGGCGGCTCCGTAGATTGAGCCGTGCCACCCCGTCCGGCATGGCTGCACACGCTCAGCTTGCCGGATCGCTCTCGTCCACCGACCCGCTCTCCAGCCTCCCGACCCATGCGTAGCACCGGAGCCATCGTCCTTCTCGTGATCGTCCTCATCCTCGGCTTCGGCGGCTGCGTCGGCTGCGGGGCCTACAACTCGCTCGTGGGTGCCGACGAAGGCGTCAACGAGGCGTGGGCGAACGTCGAAAGCCAGTATCAGCGCCGCGCCGACCTCATCCCCAACCTCGTCGCCACCGTCGAGGGCGCGGCCGACTTCGAGCAGGAGACGCTCACGCAGGTCACCGAGGCCCGCACTCGCGCCGTCAACGTGACGCTCACCGCTGAGGACCTCAACAACCCGCAGGCCGTGGAGGCCTACCTCGGCGCGCAGCAGCAGCTTGGCGCGGCCACGGGCGCGCTTATCAATGCCGTCCGCGAGGACTACCCCGAGCTCGGCGCGACGGAAGCCTTCCGCGACCTCCAGGTGCAGCTCGAAGGCACCGAGAACCGCATCTCGGTCGCCCGCCAGCGCTACAACGAGGTCGTCACCGACTACAACCAGCAGGTCCGCCGCATGCCGACAGCGCTCTTCGCTGGGATCCTCGGGTTCGACCGCCGCACGCCGTTCGAGGCGGACGCCGGGGCCGAGGACGCGCCCGAGGTGAGCTTCGACTAGCGCGGCAAGCCGCGCGTCCTCTGTTTTTGGTCCTTTGTCCTTGGTGGGTGCGCTCGCCGGGCGTATTCGCTGACGGGTAGCTCTGTGCGCGTCCGAGTTTTCTGCTGGCTGGTGCTGCTTCTCGTCCCTATGGGGACGCACGCCCAAGCCCTCGACGTGATCGCGCCGACGGGGCAGTGGGTGACGGACCAGGCGAGCCTCCTCAGCCCGGCGGAGCGGCAGGCGCTCAGCCAAGATCTCGCGGCGTACGCCCAGCGCACCTCGACGCAGATCGTGGTCGTGATTCTGCCCGACATCGGCGGGGGCGACCCGGGGATGTATGCCACCGAGCTCGGCCAGGCGTGGGGCGTCGGGCGCGGCGATGTGGACAACGGCGCGGTGCTGCTCGTCGTGCAAGACACGCGGCAGGTCTACATCGCGACGGGCTTCGGGCTCGAAGGGCTCGTCCCGGACGCGCTCGCCGGGCGCATCGTACGGGGCGTCATCCTCCCCGCCTTCCGGCAGGGCGACTTCTACGGCGGGCTCCAGCAGGCCGTCGATGCGATCCAGGCGGCGGCGGAGGGCGAGTTTGAGCCGCTGCCGCAAGCCCCGGCCAACGACGGCGTCAACGAGGCGCTGATCTACCTCGTCGTGATCCTGCTCTACTTCATCATCAGCGCGTTGCTCAACAAGTCGGGGGGCGGCTCGTCGGGCGGGCGTCGACGGTCGCGCGGTGGGGTGGTCTTCATCCCGGGTGGCTGGGGCGGCGGTGGCTACGGCGGTGGCGGGTTCGGCGGCGGCGGCTTTGGTGGCGGGGGCTTTGGCGGCTTCGGTGGGGGCGGCGGTGGCTTCGGCGGCGGCGGCGCAGGCGGAAGCTGGTAGGTGAGAGGACCGCCACGGGGCCGCGCACGTACCTTTCCATCTCCCTCGAATGCTGCCCCCTTCATGCCTGTGCCCGCTTCCATTCCTGACGATCTCGCCGCAGTCCGCGACGCGCTGCTCGCCGCCGAGCGGGTCGTGATCACCTCCCACCTGCGCCCCGACGGCGACGCGCTGGGCTCGACGCTCGGGCTCGCCCTCTTCCTGCGCGGCCTCGGCAAGACCGTCCACTGCTTCAACCCCGACGTGCCTCCGAGCAACATGGGCTGGCTGCTCGACGAACTCGGCGAGGTGGTCCAGTTCGACACGGGCGACATGGCGCACGCGGCGGCGGTCGCCGAGGCGGACGTGATCGCGGTCGTGGACGCCAACGCCAAGCAGCGGCTCGGCTGGATGGGCAACAGCGTCCAGGGCGCGACGGCCACGAAGGTGCTCATCGACCATCACCCGAAGCCGGAGCGCTGGTTCGACCACACCTACGTCCGTACCGACTCGGCCTCGACGGCCGAGCTGATCTACGACCTCATCGCGGCGCACGACGCGAGCGCCATCGACACCGGCATCGCGACGGCGCTCTATACGGGCATCGTGACCGACACGGGGTCCTTCCGCTACGGCGCGACGCGGCCGAGCACGCACCGCATCGTGGCCGAGCTGATGGAGCGCGGCCAGATCGGCTCGGAGCCCATCCACATCGCCATCTTCGACGGCTACCAGCGCGAGGATCTGCGTCTGCTCAGCCTCGCGCTCAAGACCATCCGCACGCACTACGACGGCCGCCTGGCCACGCTCTACGTCGCCCAGCAAATGCTCGACGAGACGGGCGCGCCGATGGAGGCATCCGAGCCGTTCGTGCAGTACGCGCTCGGCCTCGACGGCGTGGAGGCGGCGGTCATCTTCCGCGAGGTGAAGGGCGGCGTGAAGGCGTCGTTCCGCTCGAAGGGCGACTGCCCCATCAACGGCTGGGCGGGGCGCTTCGGTGGCGGCGGCCACCCCAACGCGGCGGGGGCGTTCGTCCGGCACGGCGAGCTGCACGCGACGATCAAGCGCGTCGTGAACGCCGCCCCCCAGCACCTCACCGGAGCACCGGAGCAGTTCGAAGCCTCGGACACGCTCTCGGCCGATGCCATGGCGCTGCTCCAGGCGATGCGCGGCGACGACTAGCAGGAGCCGGCGAGACGGGGAAGTGACGAGACGGCGAGGTCTCGCGCTCCGCTCGCCCTCTCCGTTTCTTCCTCTCCCCGTTTTCCCGTCTCTTGCTATGACCCTCACCGTCGTTCACGCCGACCCGGCCACGCTCGAAGCCGAGCTCCTCATCGTCCCCGACGACCCGGCTGAGGCCGAGTTGCCGCTGCGTGCCGCCTTCGGCGACGCGTACGCCCGTGCTGCTGAAGACGCAGACCGCGGCACCGACCCGGTCGTGTTCTACCCGCCCGCCCGGTCCGCCGACCGGTTCGCGCTGTGCGGCCTCGGCCAGCCCGGTAGCACGGGCACCGGCCCCGACGACGAAGACGAGCGGCTGCGCCGGGCGGCGGGGCGGGGCGGGGCGCTCGCCCGCAAGCTCAAGGCGACGCGCGTCGGGATCGTGCTGCCGCCGGGGCGCGGCTCCGAGGCGGCGGCGGCCCTCATCGAGGGCTTCGTGCTCGGGAGCTACCGCTACGAACGCTACCGCACCTCCGGCGATCCTGTCCCCGAGATCGAGACGCTCACGCTCGTCACGGAGCGCGAGGACGAGCCGGTGCGCCACGCCGCTGAGCGTGCCCTTGTCACCGCCGAGGCGGCGTGCGTCGCCCGCGACCTCGTCAACACGGTCGCGGCCGACCTCACCGCCGAGACGCTCGGGGCCGAGGCGAAGGCGCTCGGCAAGGCGTACGGCTTCCGCGTGGACGTGTGGTCGAAGAAGCAGATCGAGAAGGAGGGCATGGGCGGGCTCCTTGCCGTCAACCGCGGCAGCCTCGACCCGCCCACGTTCATCGTGATGGAGCACAAGCCGAAGGACGCGCACAACGAGAAGCCGATCGTGCTCGTGGGCAAGGCGGTCACGTTCGACACCGGCGGGCTCTCGCTCAAGCCGACGAAGGACTCGATGGACAAGATGAAGGCCGACATGGCGGGCGGCGGGGCCGTTGTCGGCACGATGGTGGCGGTGGCGCGGCTCGAGCTGCCGCTGCACGTCATCGGCCTCGTGCCCTCGACGGACAACCGCCCCGGCGGCCGCGCCTACGTCCCCGGCGATGTGGTGACGATGCACGACGGCTCGACCGTGGAGGTGCTCAACACCGACGCCGAGGGCCGCATGCTGCTCGCCGACGCGCTCAGCTACGCCAAGCGCTACGACCCCGCGTTCTGCGTCTCGGTCGCCACGCTCACCGGCGCGGCCGTCGTGGCGCTCGGCACGAAGGTCGGGGCCGTCCTCACGAGCGCCACCGACGGGGCCGCCGACCGCCTCGACGCGTTCCTCGAAGCGGGCCGCCGCACGGGTGACCTCGTCGCGCCGCTGCCGATGTACGACTTCTTCGCCGAGCAACTCCGGAGCGACGTCGCCGACCGCAAGAACGTGGGGGGCCGCGAGGCGGGGACCGTCACGGCTGCGAAGTTCCTCGAGCACTTCACCGGCTACCCCAACGGCTACCCGTGGGTCCACCTCGACATCGCGGGCCCGGCCTTCATCGGCGAGACGCGCCCGTATGCCCCGAAGGGCGGCACCGGCTTCGGCGTGCGCCTCCTCGTGGATGTACTCCGGCACTATGACCCGTCGTTGGGATTCGAGTTGTAGGCGAGGTATGGTCGCACGAGCTGTGTTACGTGTTGCGTGTTGCGTATTGGATCGAGCCCAACAGGCAACACGCAACACGCACTACGTCCTCTGTCTCGGTGTTGCGCTTTGGCTGGCACGTCCCGCGCCAGCCCAGGACGCTGCCGGGTGGGCCTTCGCGCCGCCGCCGGTGCAGCACGAGACGCTCGCCGTCCCAGCGAGCAGCGGTACGGCGTTGCTGTTTGCCGTAAGCGTGCCGTATCCGCGCCTCGCCTTCGCGCAGCGCGCCGACGGGCGCTACGAGGCCGACGCCAAGGCCATCGCCACCGTCGAAGGCAACGTGGCTACCGTGGCGGCCGGGCAGCTTTACACGACTGCGCTCGCCGACGACTACGCAGCGACGCAAGACGCCACGCGGCGCGCGGTCCTGCTCTTCGGCGTGCCGTGGGGGGCGGGTGACTTCCCGCGCTACTTCCTCGCGCTCCAGACCGCACGCGGCAGCGTGAACGACGAACTCGAAGGCACGCTCGGGCACGTCCCTGACTACGAGCAGCCCGGCATTGGCCGGCCGTTGGTCGTGGAGCAGCCCACGGCGCAGGAGCGCGCGGCGCTCTCGTTCCGGCTCGTCGCGCAGGGCGGCACCGTGCCCTTCGACCGACCAGCCGCGCTCGTGGTGCCGCTCCACGCCCCGGCTGGAGCCACCACGGTGCAGTTCGCGATCCGCGACGAGGCCGGACACACCGTGCGGTCCGACACGCAGCCGCTGGCCACGCTGCCCGCGACGCTCGGCCTCGACCCGGCCCGGTTCGGCGTGGAGCCGGGGCAACTCGCTTTCCAGGCGGCTCCGGCCGACCATCCGGTGCGGCTCGGCACGTTCAGCATGACCGCGCTGGAGGAGGGCACCTATACCATTGAGGTCGCGCTGCCTGGAACGGACGTGCCGCCGCTGGCCTACCTCGTTGATGTGGTGTGGCCGCGCCGACCGGCGTCGATGCAGGACGAGCGCGTGGCGGTGGATGCGCTACGAGCCATCGCCGTTGAGGACGAGGTGCGGCCGCTGGAGCGGGCGCGGGGGGCGCGGAAGTGGGAGCAGCTCGCAGCCTTCTGGGCGGAGCGCGACCCGTCGCCAGGGACGCCCTTCAACGAGCTCATGGCCGAGTTCTACGCCCGCGTCGACGAGGCGGCCGTGCGCTTCCGCACGACGCCCAACGGGCTGCTCGACGGCTACCGGACCGACCGGGGCCGCCTCTGGGTGCGGCAGGGACCGCCCGCCGACATGGACCGGCACCTGCCGCCCGGCGGCGGGCAGCGTGAGGTATGGACCTACGCCGATGGCCGTCGCTACACCTTCGCGGCGGCGGTCGACGGGGAGCCACTACGCCGCGTCGAATAGGCGCATCCGCAGGCGAGGCGGGATGCCAACAGTCAGGTACCGCAAGGCGAGCAGGTAGGCGGTGCATTCGGCCTGCGTGCGGTGGCCTGCGCGTCTGCTGGATGGCGGTCTTGGTACAACACGGGCCCGCGCGTTCCAAAGCGCTACGGTGGTCCGGTTTCACTCTGAGACGGCTTCGGAGACTTCTCAGATCACGTCTCATTCAGGGAACGCTGGCGTGCTGTGGCTCGCGTCTAGTCTCACTCCGGGTCTCGTTTGGCCGGGCCTTTGCCTGTGATAGCGGAACGATAGCCTTCCCCGTATCCAGGTCGCCCCGCCGTTACGATCTGAACGGACAACCACCCCGATCCTCCCATGAACAAAGTAGCCTTCCTCGCCGTCGCCGTCGCAGGCGTGCTCTTCGCGACCTTCGCGGCGGGCACGTACAGCGCCGGTAGCGAGATCGCCGCCGACTCCCGCCTCACCGAGCAGGAACAGCTGGCGCAGCGCGTGGCCAACAACGGCCTCGAACTGGCCATCAGCCAGGTCCACCGCGACTTCGAGGGCTGGCGCAGCAGCATCGCGCCCGCGGCGGTCGATGGAGCCTCCTTCAAGGCGGCGGCGGGGGGTGCCCCCGCAGGTCCGGTCGTCGTCGCCTCGACGGGCACCATCGATACGACCTCGTTCGACGTGTATCGCATGATGGCGCGGTTGGCGACGCTCCCGGCGGCGCTGACGCTCAACGCCGACGTGGCTGACGTGAAACTCACCGGGACGGACTGGCTCATCTCCGGGCGCGACACGCCGTCGTTCTCGGAGGACGCGCGCAACGAGGGGTACGGCCTCGCCGGGTCGCGCGTGCCAGCGGTGTGGGCGCAGGCGTCGGAGACGGAGACAGCCTTCCGCGACGCGCTCACCAACAACACACGCACGCTGGTACGCGGCGTCAGCGATGACACGGACATCGTGCAGAGCCTCAACGGCTCCATGGACGCGCTCGTGACGGAGGCCAAGGGCGCGATCACCAACGACTACGCGCAGCCGCAGACCTTCGCCAACGCGTCGTTCGGCAGCGTGGGCAACCCCGTCATCGTACGCGTCCAGGGTGATGCGTCCTTCTCGGGCACGTCCACGGGCTACGGCGTGCTCATCGTCGAGGGCGACTTCCAGGTGCGCGGGGACTTCGAGTGGCACGGGCTGCTCGTCATCGAGGGCGAGGACGAGATGACGGTGGACCTGGGCGGCGAGGCGACCATCTACGGGGCCGTCTACGTGGACCATACCACCACCGGGGCGGGGGCAGCATCGTCTTGCGTGAGCCCAAGCGCGCACCAGGCTCTGGTCAGCAGCGCGGTCGCGCCGCTCGCCAGCTTCCCGAGCCGCTCCGGCCAGGGCACGCAGACGCGCACGATCGCCTGGCCAGGGTACCCGTCGATCCGGGTACGAACCCAACTCTCGAAGAGCGGGGGCCGGTACCGCCAGGCAAAGGTAGGCGGCACCACGCTCCAGGGCGCAGCGGAAAGCGCTACCGTCGGCGGTGTGAGCACGGGCAACGCCGACATCAACAACCCCGACTACACGGGCCCGCGCGACCTCCAACTGCTGAGCTTCCACCCGGGTCTGGCCAACAACTGGACCAAGTCCGACATCCGCCTCACCTTCGACGCGGCGATGACGGAGCCGTTCTACCTGCACATCTTCGACCTGGACCAGGTGCCGATCACCATCAAGGCGTACGATGACGACGGCGACCGGGTCTCGACGGCAGGCTGGACGCTGTCCAACTCGATGGATGTGCTACTCTCCAACGGCCAGGCCGACGACGTCGTCTACCAGTGGGATGCGCAGGCCGGGTCGATCCGTCCCTCGCGGTACGGGGACACGGAGATGATCGCCGGGCAACTGCTCGTAAGCAACTTCGCCGAGGTCCGCGAGATCCGCCTGGAGATGCGCAACGACACCCGGAACCAAGGCGAGCAGGTCTACCTCGGCCTCTCCACACAGCCGTTTGCTGACGCGGGCCTGCAGATCTGCCCGCCGGGCGGGAACTCGCCTGTCAGCGCACCAGGTGGTCCAGCCAACGGATTTGGGCCAGGAGGCGGACTGCCGGTCTTCATCGGGGATGCTGAGACGGGCACCTACGCTGGCTGGGCCTCGGACGACCACAGCGGTAACCTGATGCACTACGCCATCCAGGGCGGCCAGGCGACGCGCACCGTTGAGGGCTCCTTCTCCGGTATTGAAGAGGCGGGCGGCGGCGACGTCGTGGACGTGGAAGCCATGGTCTTCGGGGACGATGGGACGCTCTACTTCGTCAACGACGGCACCTCCCATCCGAGTGGCGTCGAAAATGAGAGAGTTGCGCTCTACCGCGTCCGCCCGGATCAGCTCGACGGCAACCCCAACACGCCCGTCCAGGCCGAGCGCCTCGGGAGCACCAAGCAGCCGTCCTGGAACGACAAGGTGAAAGGCCTCGTCTTCCACAACGACGCGCTCTACGGCATCTCGAACAAGTCGCAGGA